>JBDTVA010000007.1:0-16146 GCA_040007455.1 Actinomycetota bacterium
GGTCCTGGTGGATCGTGTCGAAGAACGTTGAGAGGCGGTCGACCTCGTAGAACTCACGCGCGAGCGCGGACGCGAGGTCGAAGCGGAAGCCGTCAACGTGGCAGTCGATCACGAAGTAGCGGAGCGAGTCCATGATCAACCTCAAGACCGAAGGGTGCACCGGGTTGAGCGAGTTGCCCGTGCCGGTGAAGTCCATGTAGTAGCGCGGGTCGTCAGGCATCAGCCGGTAGTAGCTCGCGTTGTCGACGCCCTTGAACGAGAGCAGCGGGCCAAGGTGGTTGCCCTCGGCGGTGTGGTTGTAGACGACGTCGAGGATCACCTCGATCCCCGCCGCATGAAGTGCCTTGACCATCCCCTTGAACTCGCGCACCTGCTCGCCGAGCGTGCCCGTCGCGGCGTACAGCGCGTGCGGAGCGAGGAAGCCGATCGAGCTGTAACCCCAGTAATTGGTGAGGCCGCGCTCGAGCAGGAAGCTCTCGTCCGCGATGTGGTGCACGGGCAGCAACTCGACGGCGGTGACCCCGAGGGACTTGAAGTGCTGGATCGCCGTCTCACTCGCGAGGCCTGCGTACGTTCCACGGAGGTCCTCGCGCACGCCGGGATGGAGCTTCGTGAATCCCTTGACGTGCGTCTCGTAGATCACGGTCTCCTGCCACGGCGTCCGCAGCAGGACGTCGCCCTCCCAGTCGAACACGGGATCGGTGACGACGGACTTCGGGATCGCCGCGGCGTCGTCCGTGTCGTCGAGCCGCAGGTCGGCGTCCTCGCTCCCGTCGGGCACGTAGGGAAGCGTGTTCGCCCGCGCGTAGTCGATCGGCCCCTCGATCGCCTTCGCGTAGGGGTCGATCAGCAGCTTCGCCGGGTTGAAGCGCTGGCCGCGCTCCGGCTCGTACGGGCCGTGCACGCGGAAGCCGTAGCGCGTGCCCGGGCCGATGCCCGGCAGGTAGCAGTGCCAGTTGAACGCCGTGCGCTCGGCGACGTCGATCCGCCGCTCCTCGCCGTCGTCGTAGAGGCAGAGCTCGACCCGCTCCGCGTTCTCGGAGAAGAGCGCGAAGTTCGTGCCCTCCCCGTCCCAGGTCGCGCCGAGCGGGAACGGCCTGCCGGGCCAGACTCTCAACGTCGTACCTCCACGGTCTTCGCGTCGAAGTCGACGTGCAGCTCGACGTTCCCCCGGCGCGCGCGCAGGCGCGAGCCGTCGACCTCGACGTCGATCTCCCGCGGGAGCTCGCGGCGCAGGTCGAGCAGCTCGCGGTAGAACGCGCGCAGCTCCTCGTCCGGCCGCCAGCGGTCGAGCTTCGAGGCTTCGAACGTCGAACGCGCCTGCGGGTCGGGCACCTCCTCGCCGGAGAAGCCGGCAAAGCCCGCGAACTCGCGGCGGCGACCCTCGCGCGTCGCTTCCGCGATCGCCGGGTCGATGTGGTCGGTGAAGAACTGGAAGGGGCGGCGCTCGCCGTACTCCTCGCCCATGAACAGGAGCGGCGTCTGCGGTGCGAACAGCAGCACGGCGGCGCGCAGGCGCAGCTCGTCGACCGCGGGCCGGTCTCCGACCGCGCGGTTGCCGACTTGGTCGTGGTTCTGCGAGCAGACGATCAGCCGCTCCGCCGGCTCTCGGCGCAGCTGCGCGGCGAGCCCTTCGAGCGAGCCGTAGCCCGCGTAGTAGCCCTCTCGCTCCTCCGTGAGGAGAGCGTGCAGCTCGTGGTGGAGCTCGTCGGCCCACTGCGCGTCGTGTCCCCAGTCCTCGATCGGCCGCAGGTCGCCCGTCTCCATCTCGTCCGTCACGAGCGTGCGCGGCGCGATCGCCCGCACGCGTTCGGCGAGCTCCGCGAGCACGTGCTGCGGCGAGTCGTCGAACACTGCGTGGACGGCGTCGAGCCGTAGCCCGTCGACGCCGTAGTCGCGCACCCAAAGCTCTGCGTTCTGGATCGCCCACTCACGCACAGCTCTCTCCGAATAATCGAGCGCGTCGCCCCAGAAGGTCTCGTGCCGATCGGTGAAGTACGGGCCAAACGCCCGCAGCGTCTCGTTGCCGGGACCGACGTGGTTGTAGACGACGTCGAGCACGACGCCCAGCCCCTCGTCGTGCGCCGCTTCGACGAACCGCGCGAACGCTTCCGGCCCGCCGTACGCCTCGTGCGGCGCAGACGTGTAGAGCCCGTCGTAGCCCCAGCCGCGCGTTCCGGGGAACGTCGCGATCGGCATCACCTCGACAGCGGTCACGCCGAGCTCCGCGAGCGCACCCAGGTGACGGATCGCTCCGTCGAACGTGCCTTCCGCGGTGAACGTCCCGACGTGCAGCTCGTAGAGCACGAGGTCCTCGAGCGCGGGACGTACGGGCTCGAGGTCGAACTGCGCCGTGTCGAGGACGCGCGAGGGACCGCGCACGCCGTCCGGCTGCCATCGCGATGCCGGGTCGGGGAGGTCGACGCCGTCGAGGACGAACACGTAGTCGTCGCCGTGGCGCGCCGGAGCCTCGCCGCGCCAGAAGCCGTCCTCGCCCCGCACCAGCGTGTGCTCGTCTCCGTTCACCCGCACGACGAGCGAGGACGCCGCCGGCGCCCACACTTCGAAGTCAACGACCTTCTCGTCGCGAGGAACGGCGCCGAGCACGGCGCTGACGGTACCCGCGGAACGTCCGGGCGGAACGCGATCCTTGTCCTCGATGAGCAACCTGGGGGAGTTCGTCGCCCGAAATCCGAAGCGCCCCCACCGGGTCTTCCGCCGCCGAGTCGTGACCGGGCTCGTGCTCGTCGCGGCCGCGGACGCGGTCGGCTCGGTCTTGATGTATGTCTTCGAGCAAGGCGCCGAGGGCGGCAAGATCAATGCGTTCACCGACGCGCTCTTCTTCTCGACCGTCCAGCTGCTCACGATCTCGTCGCAGATGCCCAATCCGGTGACCGGCCCCGGCCGAATCGTCGATGTCGCCCTCGAGCTCGTCGGCATTTCTTTCGTCGCGGCGCTCGCCGGTGCGTTCGCGTCGTTCTTCCTGCACGTTGGCGCGGAGCGCGTCGACTAGCGCTCGGGCACGAACCAGCAGACCGAGAGCGGCGGGAGCGTGAGCTCCGCCGAGAACGGCTGGTCGTGCCAGCCGTCGGGCTCGGCCTCGACGCCGCCGAGGTTGCCGACGTCGCCGCCGCCGTAGTACGTCGAGTCGGTGTTCAGCACCTCGACCCAGCGGCCGTCGGCGGGGAAGCCGACGCGGTAGCCCTCGCGCACCTCGGGGGAGAGGTTGCAGACGCACACGAGCGGCGGCGTCGCGTCGAGCCCGTAGCGCGCAAAGGCGAGCACGTTGCGCGCCGCGTCGTTCGGCTCGAGCCAGCGGAACCCGGCGGGCTCGTGGTCGACCTCCCAGAGCGCCGGGTGCTCGCGGTAGAGGCGGTTGAGCGTCCGCACGAGCTGCTGCATGCCCGCGTGCTCGGGCTGCTCGAGCAGGTGCCAGTCGAGCGAGCGGTCGTGCGACCACTCCTGCTCCTGCGCGAGCTCGCCGCCCATGAAGAGCAGCTTCTTGCCGGGATGCGCCCACATGTAGGCATAGAGCGAGCGCAGGTTCGCGAACTGCTGCCAGCGGTCGCCGGGCATCTTCGAAAGCAGCGAGCCCTTTCCGTGCACGACTTCGTCGTGCGAGAGCGGGAGGATGAAGTTCTCGCTGAACGCGTACATGAGCGAGAACGTGAGCTGGTGGTGGTGAAAGCGGCGGTGGATCGGGTCGCGGCGGAAGTAGTCGAGCGTGTCGTGCATCCACCCCATGTTCCACTTGAACCCGAACCCGAGGCCGCCGAGGTAGGTCGGCTGCGAGACGCCGGGCCACGCCGTCGACTCCTCAGCCGCCGAGATCACGCCGGGGTCGCGGCCGTGCACGACCTCGTTCAGCTCCTTCAGGAACGACACCGCGTCGAGGTCCTCGCGTCCGCCGAACGCGTTCGGGACCCACTCGCCCTCCCGCCGCGAGTAGTCGAGGTACAGCATCGACGCGACGGCGTCGACGCGCAGGCCGTCGATGTGGAACTCGAGCAGCCAGAACAACGCCGAGGCGAGGAGGAAGTTCCGCACCTCGTGACGCGAGTAGTTGAAGACGAGCGTGCCCCAGTCCGGGTGTGCGCCGCGTCGCGGGTCGTCGTGCTCGTAGAGCGCGGTCCCGTCGAAGCGCGCAAGCGCCCAGTCGTCGCGCGGGAAGTGCGCGGGCACCCAGTCGAGGATCACGCCGAGCCCGCGCTGGTGCAGGTAGTCGACGAACCAGCGGAAGTCGTCGGGCGACCCGAAACGAGAGGTCGGCGCGAAGAAGCCGGTCACCTGGTAGCCCCAGGAGCCCGAGAACGGATGCTCGAGGATCGGCATCAGCTCGATGTGCGTGAAGCCCAAATCGAGCGCGTAGTCGGCGAGCTCCTTCGCCAATTCCCTATAGGTGAGGGAGCGGTTGTCCTCGAGCGGGTTCCGCCGCCACGACCCCAGGTGCACCTCGTAGACCGACATCGGCCCGCGGTGTGGTTCCGAGGCGCGCCGTCGCGCAACCCACTCGGCGTCGCCCCACGCGTGCTCGGGCCTGTGGACGATCGAGGCCGTGTGCGGCGGGACCTCCGCGGCGAACGCGAAGGGGTCCGCCTTGAGCTTCACCGTGCCGTCCGCCTGGACGACCTGGAACTTGTAGCGCTGCTCGGGCCCGGCCCCTTCGACGACGGCCTCCCAGATCCCGGACTCGCCGAGGTTCTGCAACGGCGCCGGCTGCCAGTCGTTGAAGTCGCCGACGACTGCGACGGCGCGCGCGTTCGGCGCCCACACCGCGAACGAGACTCCGCCTTCGCGCACGTGCGCGCCGAGCATCTCGTAGAGGCGCTCGTGCCGACCCTCGCCTGCGAGATGCAGGTCGGTCTCCCCGAAGACGCTGCTCATACCGCCGCCCGCTCGAGGAGCCGGGCGATCCCGAGGACCGGGATGCGCACCCAGCCCGGCCGGTTGTCGAGCTCGTAGCGCAGCTCGTAGACCGCCTTCTCGAGCTCGTACACGGCCAGCAGCCGCTCGAGCGCCGAGCCGGAGGGGATGAGGGCCGAGTCCACCTCGGAGAGATACCCGAGGAGAAAGGCGTCACGCGCGCGCTGTTCCCAGCCGTCGGGCGGCTCGACGCCGTGGTCGATCTCTGCGGCGCTCGCTGCGTACGCGAACGAGCGGAGCATCCCCGCGACGTCGCGGAGCGGAGAGCGCTTGCGCCGCCGGTCGACGATCGGTCGCGCGGGCTCTCCCTCGAAGTCGAGGATCGCCCAGCCGGAGTCCGTCCAGAGCGCCTGGCCGAGGTGGTAGTCGCCGTGGGTGCGGATCACCCTGCCGCGGTCCCCTCCATGCGAGAGCCCGCGCAGCTGCTCGCGCACCTCCTCGCCGCGGCCCGCGATCGGCTCGAGCTCAGGCAGGTCGGGCAGCGAGACGAAGAGCCCCTCGATCTCCTCGTCGACGCTGGCGGTGAGCAGCCCGAGCGCCTCGGCACTCGGCTCCTCGGGCGCGAAGCTCGGGTCGCTCTGGTCGGAAGCGAGCACGGTATGCATCGCTCCCGTCGTCTCGCCGAGCAGGCGGAGGCGGTCGACGAACTCGTCGCCCTGCCCGGAGCGGAGCGCCTCGATCGCGAGCTCCCAACCGTCGCCTTCGCCGGCGACGTAGTCCTGCGCGATCGCGAGCGTCGCCTCGAGCGGCGTGCCGAGGTAGGCCGCCCAGCCCTCGAGTGAGGCGATCGACGGGAAGCCGCGGTCGGTGAGGAATCGGAGCAGCTCGAGCTCGGGGTTCACGCCCGCCTCGATCCGCCGGTAGACCTTGAGCACGAGATCGTCGTCGAAGACGAGCGAGGTATTCGACTGCTCGCGGCCCATCGGCCGCACGTGCTCGAGCGAGCCGGCCGCTTCGCCGGTCGCACGGAACTCGACGATCGCCTCGCCGCCGGCGACGTCGGCCTGCCGGCGCATGCACTCGACGAGCTCGCGCGCGAGCTCCGGGTCGGCGAGCGCGTCGTACGCGACCCAACCCTCCACCTCCGCGATCCCGTCCTTCCACTCGCGCCGGAAGCCGAGCGGCACCTGGTAGAGCTCGTGCGTGCCGGGATGGAACCGGATCTCGACGATCGCGAGCGCGAGCATGGGTTCCTCGATGCACACCACCGGCGCCGCCACGACCTGGAAATGTGCGATCTCGCGCGACTTGGCGCCGAACCAGCGCTGCGAGAGCACGAACTCGCGCAGGGCGTCCTCCGGGATCGACAGCGCGAGGTGGTGCGCGGTCACACGTCCTCCGGCTCGCGGAGCTGGAACCAGAAGAAGTCCCGCGGCCCGAGCGTGAGCAGGTACGGGAGCTCGCCGACCGGCGGGAACGCCGTGCGACCGAACATCTCCTCGGGGACCATGCCGCGGAAGCGTGCCAGGTCGAGCTCGACCGCCTGGGCGGAACGCGCGACGTTGTGGACGCACAGCACGACGGCGTCCTGATACCGCCGGACGTGCGCGAAGATCCGGGGGTTCGACGTCTCGAGCGGCTCGTACGTGCCCAGGCCGAACACCGGATGCTGCTTGCGCAGCGCGATGAAGCGGCGGATCCAGCGCAGGAGTGACGTCGGCGTCCGCAACTGCGCTTCGACGTTCACGGCCTGGTAGCCGTACACCGGGTCCATCAGGGGCGGGAGGTAGAGCTGCGCGAAGTCCGCGCGCGAGAAGCCGCCGTTTCGGTCGCCGGTCCATTGCATCGGCGTGCGCACGCCGTCGCGATCGCCGAGGAAGATGTTGTCGCCCATCCCGATCTCGTCCCCGTAGTAGAGAATCGGCGAACCGGGGAGCGAGAACATGATCGCGTGCAGCAGTTGGATCTCGTCGCGCCCGCCGTCGAGCAGCGGTGCGAGTCGGCGGCGGATCCCGAGGTTCAGCTTCATGCGGGGATCCTTCGCGTACTCGTCGTACATGTAGTCGCGCTCGTCGGCGGTGACCATCTCGAGCGTCAGCTCGTCGTGGTTGCGGAGGAAGAGCCCCCACTGGCAGTTCTCGGGGATCGGCGGCGTGCGCTCCAGGATCTCGTAGATCGGCGTCGCATCCTCGCGTCGCAGCGCCATGAACATGCGCGGCATGACGGGAAAGTGGAAACACATGTGGCACTCGTCGCCGTCGCCGAAGTACTCGACGACGTCCTCCGGCCACTGGTTCGCCTCGGCGAGGAGCACCTTGTCCGCGTAGTTCGCGTCGATCTCCTCGCGCACGCGCTTGAGGTACCCGTGCGACTCGGGGAGGTTCTCGCCGTTCGTCCCGTCACGCTCGTACAGGTACGGGATCGCGTCCATCCGGAAGCCGTCGATACCGAGGTCGAGCCAGAACCGCAGGACGTCGAGCATCGCCTGCTGCACCTCGGGGTTGTCGTAGTTCAGATCGGGCTGGTGCGAGAAGAAGCGGTGCCAGAAGTACTGGCCGCGCACCGGGTCCCACGTCCAGTTCGACGGCTCGGTGTCGAGGAAGATGATCCGCGCCTCTTGCCACGGCTCGTCGGTGTCCGACCAGACGTACCAGTCGCCGTACGGGCCCGCGCGGTCGTTGCGCGACGCCTGGAACCACGGGTGGTCGCTCGAGGTGTGGTTCATCACGAGGTCGGCGATCACGCGGATCCCGCGCTGGTGCGCCGCCTCGATCAGCTGGCGGAAGTCCTCGACCGTGCCGTAGTCCTCGTGGACGTTCGTGAAGTCGGCGATGTCGTAGCCGCCGTCGCGAAACGGCGACGGGTAGAGCGGCAGCAGCCAGAGACAGTCGATGCCGAGCCACTGCAGGTAGTCGAGCTTGTCGGTCACACCGCGCAGGTCGCCGGAGCCGTCGTCGTTGCCGTCGAAGAACGCCCGCGTGTGAATTTCATAAAAGACAGCGTGCTTGAACCACAGCGGGTCGCTCTCGAACCACTGGCCCGGTTCGCTCATCCGACCCTCAACACGTGGCTCTGCCCGGGCTCGAGGCGCACGAAGTTGCGACCCGTCTGCCACGTGAACGTTTCGCCCGTCAGCAGCTCCTCGGCTCGGAAGGCCGGTGCGAGGCCGAGCGTGGCGGGCAGCACCGCGACGCCCTCGCGCGCCTCGAACGGGTCGGTGTTGACCACGGCAACGATCGCGTTCAAGCCGCGCCGCTTCGCATACGCGAAGAGGTGCACGCTCTCCGTCTCGAGCAGCGTGAGGTTCGCGAAACGCTGCAGCGCCGGGTTCGCGCGGCGCAGCTCGTTCAGCCGTCGCACGAGCGGCAGCAGCTCGCCGTCGAGCGCGCGCTCCTTGACCTCGTACTTCTCCGAATCGAGGTACTCCTCGCTCCCCTCGCGCACCGGCACGCTCTCAAAGTGCTCGAAGCCCGAGTAGATCCCGTACGACCCGCCGAGCGTCGCCGCGAGCACGAGCCGTGCCTCGAACGCGGGGCGACCGCCCTCCTGCAGGTACGCGTGCAGGATGTCGGGCGTGTTCGCGAAGAAGTTCGGCCGGTAGAAGTCGCGCCACTCGAGCAGCTGCTCGACGAACTCCTTCAGCTCCCAGCGCGTGTTCTTCCACGTGAAGTACGTGTAGGACTGCGAGAAACCGATCTTCGCGAGCGTCGTCATCATCGCGGGCGTGGTGAATGCCTCCGACAGGAACACGACGTCCGGCTCGACGGTGCGCACCTCCGAGATCAGCCACTCCCAGAACGGGATGGGCTTCGTGTGCGGGTTGTCGACGCGGAAGACCTTGACGCCGCGCGCGACCCAGAAGCGCACCGCGTCGAGGAGCGCCTGCCAGAGCGCGCGCCAGTCGTCCGCGGCGAAGTTGACGTTGTAGATGTCCTGGTAGCGCTTCGGCGGGTTCTCCGCGTACTTCAGGGTGCCGTCCGGCCGGCGGTGGAACCACTCCGGATGCTCGCGGAGCCATGGGTGGTCGGGCGAGCACTGGATCGCGAAGTCGAGCGCGATCTCCAACCCGTGCTCACGCGCGCTCGCGACGAGCCGCTCGAACTCCTCGAGCGTGCCGAGCTCGGCGTCCACCGCGGTGTGCCCGCCCCCCTCGCCGCCGATCGCCCACGGACTTCCCACGTCGCCGCGCCCGACCGTCAGCGCATCGTTGCGCCCCTTGCGGTTCGTGACCCCGATCGGGTGGATCGGCGGCAGGTACACGACGTCGAACCCGAGCTCGGCGAGCTCGGGGAGCACGCGCTCGACGCCCGCGAAGCCGCCCCACGACCGCGGGAAGAGCTCGTACCACGAGCCGAAGGCCGCGAGCTCGCGGTCGACGTCGACCTCGAACGTCTCGGACCAGGTCTTCTCGCTCCGGTCGCCCGGCTTGGCCGCCAGAGCCTCTGCGAGCGTGAGCGAGTCGCGACCGAGGAGCAGCGCGCCCTCGGCGAGCTCGGAGGCGAGGTCGTCCTGGCCGGCGTCGTGCTTGCGCTGAACCTCTCGCCGGTACGACGCGACGCGGTCGACCCACGCTTCGATCCGGTAGCACCAGCGGCCGGGAGCGTCGACCTCGAAGCCGCCCGCGAAGCGGTCGTTCCCGACGGGCTCGAGCCGGGACTCTCGCCAGCGCGTCGCACCGGGCGCCTTGAAGCGAACGGCCGCGCCGAGCACTTCGTGGCCGTCGCGCACGATCGTCGCTCCCACCTCGACGCGGTCGCCGACGACGCTCTTCGCCGGAAAGCGGCCGCAGTCGACCTGTGGCTCGACCGCTTCGACGAGGATGCTGCGCGGCGGATCTGTCGATTCGGGTAGTGACACGGCGTGAACCTTTCCCGCTCCAGCGGAATCCTGCTGCACCCAACCTCCCTGCCCGGCGGCCGACTCGGCGAGCATGCCTACGCGTTCGTCGACTGGCTCGCCGACGCCGGGCAGTCCTGGTGGCAGGTGCTGCCGCTCGGACCGCCGGACGAGGTCGGCTCGCCGTACAAGTCCGCCTCCGCCTTCGCGGGCTGGAGCGGGCTGCTCGCGGACCCGACGGCGAAGGTCGAGCCCGAGGAGCTCGAGGCCTTCGCGGCGCGCGAGGCGTACTGGATCGCGGACTGGGCTGCGTTCGCCGGCGGCGACGCGATCGCCGACCAGGTGCGCTTCGCGCGCGAGTGGAGCGCGCTGCGGGCGTACGCCCGGCAGCGCGGCGTCCGGCTGATCGGCGACCTCCCGATCTACGTCGCGTCCGGCAGCGCGGACCACGTCTCGCACCCTCGACTCTTCTCGACCGACGTGGTCGCCGGGGTCCCGCCCGACGCGTTCACGAAGGACGGTCAACTCTGGGGGAACCCGCTCTACGACTGGTCGGCGGTTCGTGCGGACCGCTTCCGCTGGTGGATCGAGCGCTTCCGCCGCGCGTTCGAGCTCGTGGACCTGACGCGGGCCGACCACTTCCGTGGTTTCGTCGCGTACTGGGCGGTCCACGCCGACGATGCGACGGCGAGATACGGGCAATGGCGCCGGGGTCCCGGTCGCAAGCTGTTCGACGCTGTCAACGCCGAGCTCGGCGACCTGCCCGTGATCGCAGAGGATCTCGGGGTGATCACCCCCGCGGTCGAGCGCCTGCGCGACGAGCTCGGGCTGCCCGGGATGCATGTCCTGCAGTGGGCCTTCTCCGACCGCCCCTCGAGCCCACATCGCCTCGCGAACCACCGCGAGAACGGCGTCGTGTACACGGGCACGCACGACAACGACACGACAGCAGGGTGGTGGTCGTCGCTCAGTGCGGCCGAGCGCGCATCGACCGGGCTCGACCCCGCGGACCCCGCCTGGTCGCTGATCGAGCTTGCCTACTCGTCCGTCGCCGCGCTCGCGATCGTCCCGATGCAGGACGTCCTCGGCCTCGGCAGCGAGGCGCGCATGAACACGCCGGGGCTGGCGACGGGGAACTGGTCGTGGCGACTCGAGCCCGGCGCGGCGGACGGCGCGCTCGCCTCGCGCGTGCGCGCCGCCGCCGAGCAGGCCGGTCGAGCGTGATCCTCGAGGCGTTCGCCGCCGCGCTCGTCTGCATCGACCCGGGTCACGGCACGCTCGCCCGGGTCGGCGCGCAACGCGAGCCGATCGGGCCGGGCTCGTCGACGCTGAAGATCAAGGACCCGGGCGGCGCTCCGGGCGAGGCTGGGGTTGCTCTCGACATAGCGTTGCGCACGCGCACGCTGCTCGTCGCGCGCGGCCTGCGGGTCGCGATGACCCGCAGGCGCGGCGGCTACGCCGGAGGCAACATCGAGCGTGCGGAGTTCTGCAACGTACGCAACGCGTCGCTGATGCTGCGCATCCATGCCGATGGCTCGACGAATCGGTCGCTTCGCGGTGTCCACACGCTCTACCCCGCCCTTCGCCGCGGGTGGACCGACGACATCTACGCAAAGAGCGTGCGCGCGGCGCGTGTCGTCCAGCAGGCAGTCGTACACTCGACGGGTGCACCCGATCTCGGCCTCCAGCGGCGGAGCGATCTCACCGGCTTCAACTGGGCGGACGTCCCTGTCGTCCTCGTGGAGACGGGGTTCCTCTCCAACCCACAGGAGGCCCGGCTGCTCCACTCCCGGGTCTACAGAGCCCGAGTCGCACGGGGGCTCGCGGCCGGAGCGGCTGCAGCTGTGGCGCCACGGGCAGATCGGGGCTAACCTGAGAGACGTCCTAACAGGTCGAAGGGGTCTTTGACCTCAAAGGAGAGAACCATGGCTCCAGCACGATTGCTGGTGACCCGGGTTCTGCGGCAGGGGGGCCAGCATTGACCGTCACCGCGGCCCGCCATGCCGTGAATACCGCAGCACTTGCTCGCGACCGCGTCGCGCTCGTCGCGCTGGGCGCGTCGCTTCCGGCGACGATCGCCTACGCGTACGAACGCCACCGTGCGGGCGCGTATGCGCACGCTCTCGAGGGCTCCGGCGACGCCGCACTCGGAGAGCTGGCCGTCGCCGCTGCCTCGATGCCTCCGTCGGCGGCCGTGCTGGCGGCCGACGGAGCTGGGCTCCATCTCCTGCTCGGCGACCCCGCCCGCGCGATCGCGTCGATCGCCGGCGCAGCGCGAAGCGACCTGCCGTTCGACACCTTCGGCCGGGACGTCCTGCTCGCCGCGACCCGCGAAGCGCCGTCGGAGTGGCGCCGCGCCGCCCGGGCAGCCGCGCTCGTCCGGCATCCGCGCGCCGCGCTGGTCGCGCTGGGCGCTGCGTTCAACGCAATGGGCGACCGGAGGGCGTATCGCGTCGCGCTCGCCGCGACGGGGCTGCTGACGGCGCTCGTCGCGCTGCTCGCGCTGCCGACCCTGCTCGTGGACGGCGGCTCACCGGTCGCCGGAGTCACTGCCCCCAGCTTCGCGGCGCCGCCCTCGGTCGTCGTCGTCCCGAACCGCCCGCCCCAGCCGCGCCCGAGGCGCCGCGACGCAGTCCCGCCGTTGTTCTTTGGAGGCCAGGCGACGCTGGTGAGCGGGAGCTCCCAGCAGCCCGCTCCGCTCGAGCCGCCAGGCCGTCCCCGCGCGGTAGGCCCGCGGCCCGTCGCCCCACCGGCGCCTGCCCCCTCGCCTTCGCCCTCGCCCGCACCCGCACCCGCACCGCAGCCCAGCCCCCAGCCCGTTCCGCCGCCCGTGTCCCTCGCGGTCGCCCCAGCGGCACCCGCCCCCGCGGCACCGGCCCCGCAACCCAAGGCCGGCAAGGGGAAGGGCAAAGCAAAGGGTCACGCAAAACAGGAGGCCCGGGCCGCTGCGGCCGCCGCCTCGCCGCCTCGGGCCGCGGCCCCCGCACCGAAGGCGCAGCCACCGGCGACCGCTGAGCCGCCCGGCCAGGCGAAGGATGACAAGCACGACAAGAGCGACAAGCAGGACAAGGACAAGGGCAAGGACTAAGGACGACTAGAGCGATGTACGTGGGGCTGGGAACACTGCTCGCGATCGGCCTGATCGTCCTGCTCGTCTATCTGCTGGCCTAGTCCCGGTTACTCGGGTGGCGACTCGCCGCGCATGCGGTCGAGAGCCGCCCTGCCGCGATCGTGCACCTCTCGGCGACGCGACGCCGGATCGGGGGCCTCGTCGATCGTCGTCTCGGCCTCTTCGAACGTGTCGCGCTCGTCTACGACGTCGCGGGCCTCGGCGATCCGCTGCCGGAGCTCGTCCGCGCGCGGGTCGGGCTCGGGCGCAGGCTCGGGAAGAGGCGTCGATGTGGCAGGCCGACGGAGCAGCCGCGACCTGAGCGCGGCCGCGATCCCGAACCCCGCGAGCAGCCACGCAAACCGGCTCCGCATGGGCCGATGCTACACTGGCCGCCGCTTCTCGCTCCGTCCCGCGCCGTCATCGTCCCGAGCGGCGCAGGCAGGCGGAGCCGCCTAAGACCAAGGGAAGAGGAGGTATCGGGAGTTGAGAACCGAGTACGAGATTCTGCTCATGCTGGATCCGGAGCTGCCGGACGGTCGGTCCGACGAGATCCTCCAGCGCGCCCGCGAGCTCGTCGAGAAGAGCGGCGGGAGCTGGGACCGGCACGAGCCCTGGGGCCGGCGCAAGCTCGCGTACGAGATCACGCACAAGGACGAGGGCGTCTATCACCTGTTCGAGCTGACCGCCGAGCCCGCAACCCTCGACGAGCTCACGCGCATCCTCAAGATCACCGACGGCGTCATGCGACACATGGCGGTCCGGCGCGTGCAGCGCAGTCCCGGACGGCCGGTAGCGCCGCCGCCGCGAGACGTGCAGGATGAGCCGGAGCCGATCGCGGCGTCCGTGGACGAGTAGGAGGAGGAGAGCATGGCGAACATCAACCGGGTCATCCTGGTCGGAAACCTCACGCGCGACCCTGAGCTGCGGCACACGCCGAGCGGCACGTCGGTGTGCAAGCTGCGCCTGGCGGTGAATAGCCGCCAGAAGGACGCGGCGACCGGCGAGTGGGGCGAGAAGCCGAACTACTTCGACGTCACCGTGTGGGGAAACCAGGGAGAAAACTGCGCGAAGTTCCTCTCCAAGGGCCGGCCCGTCGGGGTCGACGGCCGTCTGGACTGGCGCGAGTGGGAGGCGCAGGACGGCACCAAGCGACAGGCGGTCGAGGTGATCGCCGACACGGTCCAGTTCCTCGGGAGCCGCGAGGGCGGCGCCGCGGGCGGCGCAGGCGACGGCGAGCGGCAGTTCGTGCCGGCCGGGGCGACCCAGGACGACTTCACGCCCACCGGCGCCGACGACGACATCCCGTTCTGATGCCGAAGCCGAAGGAAAAGGAGCAGCGAGGGCGCAAGCGCCCGCCGATGGGCGGGCCGCAGCGGAAGCGCAATTGCTACTTCTGCAAGGACAAGATCGACCAGGTCGACTACAAGAACATCAACCAGCTGCGGCGGTACATCTCCGAGAAGGGGAAGATCCGCTCCCGCCGGATCACCGGCGCGTGCCGCAGGCACCAGAACCAGGTCTCGGTCGCGGTGAAGCGCGCCCGTGAGATGGCGCTCCTGCCGTACGTAGGCGAACGGTAGATGGAAGTCATCCTCATCACCGACGTCGACAAGATCGGCCTGCGCGGCGACGTGGTCAACGTCGCGCGCGGCTATGCGCGGAACTTCCTGCTGCCGCGCCGGCTCGCCGAGGAGGCGACACCCGCGAAGGTGAACGAGCTCCGCAAGCGCGAGGAGCAGCGCGCCCGGCACGAGGCTCAGACCTTCGAGCAGGCCCGCGAGATCGCCGACCGGCTCGGCCAGACCGAACTGCGCTTCGACGTCAAGGCGGGCCCCACCGGCGCGCTCTTCGGCTCGGTCACACCGACGGACATCGTCGACGAGCTCTGGAAGCAGCAGAAGGTCCGCGTCGACCGCCGCAAGGTCGGGATCGACAACATCAAGCGGATCGGGCGCCACACGGTGCCGATCGAGCTCTTCACCGACGTGCAGGTTGAGGTGCGCGCGCTCGTCGTGCCCGAGGGCGGCGAGCTGCCGCCGGAGGAGGAGCTCGAGGCGATGGAGGTCGCAGCTGTCGCGGAGGAGGAGGCCGCCGCAGCCGCAGCGGCTGCGCAACACGCCGAGGTGCAGGAGTTTCTCGCCGACGACGAGCCGGAAGCCGAGACGCCTGAGCCCGACGCAGCGGAACCGGCCGCGGAGCGCGAGCCCGAGCCCGTCGCCGCCGAACCCGAGTCGAATCAGTAGCGACTCGTCCACAGGCGCGCATGCACCTGTGGACTTTCGACTGAACTTCTCGCACCGAGCGGGGTTTCTCTCCACAGTTACGTCCGGTGCCACTGGCACCATGGCCGTCCTTTTCCCTGCACAGCGCGAGGATCGCCATGTCGAAAACGCCACTGTCTACAGGTACTCATAGCCCGCCAAGCGTGGTTGACTCGGTGGCTGTGGCCCAAGTCGCCCAGCTCTCGCATGCCGCCCCGGTTCCGCCTCAGAACCTCGACGCCGAGGAGTCGGTACTCGGGGCAATGATGCTCTCCCCCGGCGCGATCGGGGCGGTGAGCGAGATCCTGGACGCGGGCGACTTCTACCGGGAGAGCCACGCGAAGGTCTACCGGGCGGCGCTCTCCCTGTACGCCCGAGGCGAGCCGGTGGACGCGATCACGCTCGTCGACGTGCTCGAGGAGCGAAGCGAGCTCGAGGACGCGGGTGGCCGGATCCGGATCCACGAGCTCGCCGCGCTCGTCCCGGCCGCCGCGAACGCCGCGCACTACGCGCGGATCGTCCGCGAGATGGCGACCCTCCGCGGCCTGATCCGCACGGGGCAGGAGATCGCGCGGCTCGGCTGGGAACGGCCGGGCGAGACCGACGTCCTCGTCGACCGCGCCGAGCAGATCCTCTTCGACCTCTCGCAGGACCGCGTCACGACGGAGTTCGCGCACATCGACCAGCTGCTGAAGGAGAGCTTCGAGCGAATCACGCAGCTCTACGAGGCAGGCGCGGACGTCACAGGCACCGCGACCGGCTTCAAGGAGCTCGACCGGCTCACGTCCGGGTTCCAGCCCGGCAACCTGGTCATCGTCGCGGCGCGGCCTTCGATGGGGAAATCCGCGCTCGGGCTGTGCATGGCCGCGAACCTCGCGGTGCGCGAAGGGGTGCCGGTCGGGATCTTCACGCTCGAGATGTCGAAGTCGGAGGTCACCCAGCGGCTGATGTGCAGCGAGGCGAAGGTCGAGTCGCAGCGGCTGCGCACCGGCAAGCTCGCCGTCGACGACTGGCCGCGACTCACCGCCGCGTGCGACAAGCTCGCGAAGGCGCCGATCTACGTCGACGACACGG
>JBDTVA010000008.1:0-15063 GCA_040007455.1 Actinomycetota bacterium
TGGCCCGTGTTCATCGCCTGAAGCATGTCCAGGGTCTCGGGGCCACGCACCTCGCCGACGATGATCCGGTCGGGCCTCATGCGCAGTGCGTTGCGGACGAGCTCACGGATCCGCACCTCGCCGGAGCCCTCGATGTTCGGGGGCCTCGACTCGAGCGTGATCACGTGCTCCTGCTGGAGCTGGAGCTCGGCTGCATCTTCGATCGTCACGATGCGCTCGTCGTTCGGGACGAACGCGGACATCGCGTTCAGCAGCGTCGTCTTACCGGTGCCGGTACCCCCGGAGATGAGGATGTTCAGCTTGCCCTTCACGCACGACGCGAGAAACTGCGCCGCCTTGGGCGAGATCGACCCGAAGTTGATCAGGTCGTCCATCGTGTACGGGTCGCGCGCGAACTTGCGGATCGTGAGCGTCGGGCCACGGAGCGCGAGCGGCGGGATGATCGCGTTGACACGGCTTCCGTCGGGAAGGCGTGCGTCGACCATCGGCGACGACTCGTCCACGCGGCGACCGACCTGCGACACGATCTTGTCGATGATGCGCAGGAGATGGGCGTTGTCCGCGAACGTCGACTGCGTCCGCTCGATCCGGCCCGAGCGCTCGATGTAGATCCGATCGAACGCGTTGACCATGACCTCGGTCACGGAGTCGTCGTTGAGCAGCGGCTCGAGCGGTCCATAGCCGAGAATGTCGTCTGCGATCTCGCGGACGATCTGACGCCGCTCCTCGCGGGTGAGCGGCGTGCGGTCGAGCGCAAGCTGCTCCGTGACTGCGTGGAGGACGCGTTCGGAGAGGTCTTCCGTCTCGGTCTGCCGGAAGAGCTCAGGCCCGAGCTTGGCGATGCACGCGTGGTGGATTCGCGTCTTCAGCTCGGCGTACGGGTCCATCGACTGTTGCTGCGGGCGCAGTTGCGCGCGCGGCTGGCTGGCCGGCGAGTGTGGGCCGGCGGGTGCCGACGCGTTGTCGTCGGGCGCAGCGGTGCTCCCGTTGCTCCGGATCCGCTCGTGAAGGCTCATCGTTATGCCCTCGCGAGGGCGCCGAAGAGCCGCCGCTTCTTCTCCTGCTCAGGCTCGAGCAGGCCCTTGGCGATCGCACGAATCGCGCGCGAGAAGTCGCAACCGGCCTCTGCGAGCACCGCGGGCGTCCCGCGGTTGACCGCAAGCGGCACGGCTCGATCACTCGGCATCTCAAAGGCGATCTTCACGCCCAGTGCGCTCTCGACCTCGCTCTTCTTCATCCCGACCTTGGAGTTCGACCGGTTCAGAACGAACCGGACGCGCGAGGCGGGGAAGGACAGCAGGTCGAGCGTGTGCTGCGCGAGCTTGACGTTCTTCAGCGTTGGCACGTCGAGCCCACACAGGACGAGCAGCTCGTCCGTGCGGTCGAGGGTCGCGAGCATCGGGCCGTGGAAGAACGGCGACGTGTCGACGACGATCAGGTCGTAGGAGCCGCGGGCGACCTCGAGCAGACGGTTGACCTTCGGTTCCGTGACGAGCTCTGCGTCTTCCGGGCGGAGCGGAGCGGGGAGGACGTCGACGCCGGAGGCGTGGCGCGTCGTGTAACCGGCCAGCTTTTCCGAGTCGAGCTCTCCCGGCGCGACCACCAGGTCGTAGATCGTCTTCTCGGGCTCGAGCCCGAGCATGATCGCCGCGTCCCCGAACTGGAGGTCGAGGTCGATCAGCAGCGTCCGCTTCTTCTCGTACTTCGCGAACGCCGTTGCGAGGTTCGTCGCGGTCACGGTCTTCCCCGTGCCGCCCTTCGGCGAGAAGACGGTCAGGACCCGCCCGCGCCTGCCGAGGCCGCCTTCGGCCTCGAGCCGCCGGCCGGCGTGAGCCGCCTTGCGGATTGCGAAGACGACGTTGTCGGCCAGCTGGGGCAGGAGGAGCACGTCTGCCACGTCCGTCTCGAGCGCCTCGTTCAGGAGCTGCGAGGACTCGCCGGACGCAAGCAGGATCAGCGGGGCCTGCGTGTGCTCACGGATCGAGGCGATGTCGTGCACCGGGAGGTGCGCGTCTCTCGTTCCGTGGAGGACGACCTGGAGGTGACCCCCCGCAAGCGGGGCGAACGCGTCGGCGACGTTCTCGCTGAACCCGACGACTTCGACGTCGTCGTGCTGGTTGAGCGCGTCGAGGAGCGGCTCGAGGCCGTCGCAGTTTCCGGTGACGAAGATCCGCACCGAATCACGCGTGTTGCCGTTGTCGCTCATCAGTTGCCTCCCTGGCCGCCACGGAGACCGTCGCGGAGAATCGTCGAATTCGTCTCCAGGCTTTCGGGGCTGTCGACAGCGTCGACGACCGGCCGGAGCTGGAGCGTCCACTCACCGTGGCGCTGGACGTGGAACAGCTTTTGCACCTGGGTGTCGGACACGGCGAGCAGAACTGACAGCTGATCCCGGCCTGCGGCGTTGTCGAGCCGCTTGTTGCCGGTGGCGCCGGCCGGCTTCAGGACCTCGATGTCACGGAGGACGATGCGGGTTGCCGAGGCGTCCTTGTCCTCGCTGATCTTCAGCGATGCGACGAGATCGACCCTGTCACCTGCCCTGAGCGTGTCGGCGAGGAGCTGAACGCCGTCGCCGGAGAGCGCGACCGCGCGCATGTTGCCCGTCAGGCTCGAGCGAACGCCGATCTCCGACGAGCTGCTGAAGCGCTGCCGGCTGACCTGCTCACCGGCGTAGATCGGCTGGGAGACGACGAACTCCTCGAGCTGGCTCTTCTCGGACACCGCGCCGGGCGCGACGTTCCGCTGAGCGACCATCCGCTCCTCGACACGCGCCATGGCGGCGGCGCCGGAGATCCCGGCGGGAATGTCGCTCGTGGCGACGAGGACCGACACGTCCTCCTCGCCGTTCTGGACGCGCTTCTCGTAACTCGTGACGTACATCATCGTCAGCAGCGCGGCGAAGGCGGCCAACACCACTGCAATGACGATGTTTCTGAGGCGGTATGTCATTGCGTTTCCTTCCTATCGGTCAGTCGATGAGCGCAACCGAGCGCACACCGAAATCGGTTGAGGCAGAGGAGGTGGTGGAGAGCAGGCCCTCCCAGATCACGCGGGTGAAGTAGCCGGACACCTTGCCGCCGTTTCCTTTGGTATCGAAACCGGTGACGTAGAAGCCGACCCAGCCGATCACCTCGTACTCGAGGTTCGCTCCCTCTTCGCGAATCGTGCGATAGACAGGGAAGAGCATCTCCGCCCCGAGGCGTTCGCCCATCGCGGCATCGATTTCGGAGGCGTTGAACTTGGCTCCGGGGTCCGAGTTGTACTGTCCGAGCGGCATCGAGCCCTCGTAGCCCTCGAGAATCCATTCGGAGAGGAGCTTCGAGCCGGTTCCGCCCTTGGAACCGTCGAGGTTGAGCAGGCGGAACGCGCCGGGTCCGACCTTCTCCAGGTCGAGCGTCGTGTTGTTCTGCGCGCCGAAGCACGAAAGCTGTGGGTGGCAGTTGAGAAACGGGTGCTTCTCGTCCACGGCGATCGGTGCGGCCCAGCGCGCCTCGCTCGGAATTCCTGCGCGCGCTTTGGCGGTCGACCCGACCTGGACGGAGTCGATGCCGACGATCTTCGCGAAGAAGCTGTCCGCGGGCCGTTCGACGTCGACGTTGATCGTGTCCCCGGGGAGAACGGTGGTCGAGAAGGAGACGTTGCTCGCGAGAACGCCGCCGCCGTTCTTTCCGCCGAACTCGATCGCGAGGGACCGTGCGGTGCCCTGGTTCTCGGGGAGGGCCTGCGCGCCGGCGAGGGCAGCGGCGTCCGCGACGCGCTGCGTGTCGCGGTCCTCGCGGAACCAGGAGCCGACGTCGATCACCGCAGCTGCGGATGCAAGTAGGACCGTCATGAAGAGGACGGTGAGTGCCGCAGCCTGGCCGTGTTCGCGTCTCATGATCACTCCAAGCGTTCGGTCGTGACGCTCGTGAGCACGCCGCTTTTGACGACGAGCCCAAGGACGTCGATCGAATAGGGATAGTTGACGGTGCAGCTGACGTCGCTGCCGGGGGTGCTCCAGTCGTCGGCCTCGCAGTTGGCGGTCAAGCCGGGTCCGTTGAGGCCATTGGCGGCGTTGAGGGCAGCAGCCTCGGCTGCGGCGCCGGTGTCGCCGACGTGGCGGCTGACCGCGGCCTTGCGAGCACCGACGCGAGATGCGTCGGTGACAGTGAGGTAGTCGTGAAAGACGACCCCGAACTGGATGATCCCGAAGAGGAGCAGGCAGAGCACGGGCAGCAGCGCTGCGAACTCGACCAGGGTCTGGCCGCGCTCGTCGCTCGATCGCTCCTGATGTCTCTTCACTGCCGGTCTCTCCTCGGTCGTCGATGTCGTGGAAAACGCAGAAGAACTCGGCGGACCCCTCGTGTGGAGGGGCCCGCCACTGTTCATTGCGGCCTTAGCCGCTGATCACGTTGGTGACGGCGCCGAGGCGCCCAGTGATCGCCAGCACGAGAGCGCCGAGCGCCGTGATGACCACGGCGGCGATGACAGTCAGGATCACGGCGTACTCAGCCATGGTCTGACCCTCCTCGCGGCGCGCGAACGCGCTGAACATGGTGAACCAATTACGAATCGTCATTTGCAGATTCACCTCCCTTCATGTGAGGTTCGGGGTGCACTCCGAAATAGGCGCTGCGACTGGAACACCGGGAAGCCGGGGGGAGGTGAATCTGCTGGCGTGAGAGTGACTTCTCGCTGGCAACGTGTGCGGTCACGCTTCAAACTCCTTGGCTTCCTGGCGGCCGCAACGCCTGTGTGGTTCGTTACCTCCGCTTCATCGTGCAACGCCCGGCGCGATTAGACCCCCCGAAAGGGTTATCTCTGCGTCGCGTGTCCAGAAGATCACCCCGATGAGGGAGAAACGCGGTCGTGAATCGACGCGATAAGTGAATTAGCCGCGCGGCCGCGGTGGACGGTTCTTCAAGTACGCGTTAGAGCAGCGGACTCTGCGCCCAATCAAGGGAGCGAAACCGAGATGGATACGAACGACGGATTTCGGAAGCTGGTCGTCCGAGTCGTGCTCTTCGTTCTGATCGGGTGGGCCGTCGCACTTATGCGCGCAGTCCGCCGCGAACGAGGCTGGGACGATTGGACGGATACGAATCGCGAATGGAAGCCGGCGCCACTGCCCGTGGAGAACCAGTCCGACGAGCAGCCCGCCAAACGGCGTCCGTTCCGAGCACACAAGCTTGCGACGAGCATGGGGCTCGTCGTCGTCTTCTTCGCCGCCGCGTCGTTCACCGCGGGTGCAGGCGACATGGTCGCGAAAGCGTTCGATCCCGCACGCTGCGCGGCTCTGATGCAGGTCACCGGCGAGGACGACTCGGTCTGCGCCGACATGATGCAGGACGAGGCTGCTCCCGAAGCGTCGCCGCTTCCGGACCCGGCAGCCGCCGCCCCGGAGGCAGCCGAGCCGGCCGAGCCGGCCTCGGAGGTTCCCGCGGAGCTCGCAGCCGATCTCGCCGCTGCCGAAGCGGGTGCAGACCTCGGGTCGGCATCCGCCGCGGACGCGTCACTTGCTTCCGAGCAGGCCGCGTCGTCACCGGATGCTTCCGCAGCAGCTCCTGCTGCGGGCCCTGAGTCGTACGTGCTCGCGCCCGAGCAGCCCGAAGCCGCTGCGTCGTCGAAGAGCGACACGCGGCACTGGGTGGTCAAGCGCGCGAAGGAGTCGAAGCTCGCCGCAGCCGCCGTCGAAGACGAAGGCGGAGCGCCGACCGTGTGGTTGAACCGGGCCCTCCCGGACCCGACGCCGCCCGCGAAGCGCCTGTCGCCCGAATTCGCCAAGAACCTTCAGCGGATCTCGGGGAATAACGGCGTCAGCTGGTCGCTCGTCCTCGGTGTGCTCCGCGCGGAAGGTGCACGGGACCGCGTCCCGGCGACCGTCCGTGAGCTGAACGCGCTCGCGCGCGGCCTCAGCCAGCGCGGCGCAGCCGACAGCGAGTGGAACGCCGCTCTGTCGCTGTCCGGCCGCACGGGCTTCGCTGACCGCGCCGTGGCGCTCGCGCGCTACAACCGCGTCGTCGGTCTGCGCGCGCTGGTCGACGGCCTCGAGGCCGAGAAGCAGACGCTCGGAGAGCGGCTGCTCCTCGACCCGCGGATCACGATGTACGGCGGAGGCCGTGAGGACGTCACCGAAAGCAGGATCGACGTCCGCGTGATCGTGCTGGTCTCGTACCTCGCGGAGTCGTACGGCGAGGTGACCGTGTCGAGCCTGTTCAGCGGCCACCGCAAGTACGCACGCCCGGGTGTCGTCTCCGCGCACATCTACGGGCAGGCAGTGGACATCGCGACCGTCGGCAAGCTGCCGATCGCAGGACACCAGCAGCCCGGGAGCGTGACCGAGAAGGCCGTTCGGTCGATCCTGATGCTGCCGGTCGAGCTCCAGCCCCGGCAGGTGATTTCCCTGCTCGGCCTCGGCGGTCCGTCGTTCCCGATGGCCGACCACGACGACCACATCCACGTCGGGTTCTAGAGATGAGCCTCCGTCAAGTCACCGTCCGGGTCGACGACCGCATCGCGTGTGAGCGCTGCGACGTCGCGAGTCACGCCGTGGCCCGTATGCGCGGCTTGCTCGGTCGCTCGGATCTTCCGCGGGGCGAAGGGATCCTCCTTCGCCCCGCGGGATCCATCCACACGTTCTTCATGCGCTTCCCGATCGATGTCGTGTTTCTGGACGCCGATGATCGCGTCCTCGAGGTCGTGCCGCAGCTGGCGCCATGGCGCGCAGCCGGCGTGAAAGGAGCTCGTTCCGTGCTTGAACTCGCAGCTGGAGAGGCGGACGCTCGCGGCATCCGCGCCGGGTCGACGCTGACGCTCGACGTGGAGAGCCCTCGGGCGCACGTCGCGTTCAGGGAGGCGGCGCAGACGATGTCCGAGTACGTCATCGTGCTGTTCGTGATCAGCGCGACGGTCATGACCGCGATCGCGCTCATGTCGGGCGTTGTGGCGGCCCTGATCGACCTGGCGACCGCCGTCTTCCCGTCGTAGGCGCGCGGCGCGCTCCTCGCGCGCTCCTCAACATCTCGGCTGAGCCTGCCGACATCTGAGGCGATGACCAAGACCGGCGCTCGGCGACTTGTCGCGTTCCTGGACCGCGAGGCCCTCGGCCTCGTCGTCGTAGCGATCTTCAGCGTCTTTTCGCTCGCGGTGATTCCGCAGATGCTCGTCCAGGACACATGGCTGACGCTCGTCAGCGGGCGGGAGATCTCTCAGCACGGGCTCCCCCAAGTCGACGCCCTGACCGTGTGGGCTCGTGGCTCCACCTGGATCGATCAGCAATGGCTCGCGCAATTGCTGTTCTTCTGGACGCACGAGGTCGGAGGTATCAAGCTCGTGGCGCTCGCCCACGTCGCGGCTGTCGTCGCGGCAATCGCCTCCGCGATCGCGGCGGCGAGGTCACTCGTTGCGTCGTCGCTTGCAGTGTCGCTCGTGGCCGCGCCGGCGATCTTCGTCGCACCATGGGGGTTCCAGGCGCGGGCGCAGACGTTCGCGATCCCGCTGTTCGTCTGGATCGTGTGGCTGCTCGCCGCCGACAGCCGCAGGCCGTCGCGGCGGGTTCTCCTCGTCTTCCCTCTGCTCGTCGCCTGGGCGAACCTCCACGGGACCGTCGTTCTGGCTGCGGCGCTCGTTGCCGTGCGCGGGGTCACGCTCACGGTCGGCGGATACCGAGCGCGCAAGCCGATGCGGGAGTGGCTTCCGCGTGGCCTCGCGCTGACGTTTGGTCCCGTCGCGTGCCTCGTCGCTTCGCCGTACGGGCTCGACCTCGTTACGTACTACAGGACGATGCTGGTGAACTCGACGCTCAGGACGTTCGTCGACGAATGGGGGCCGGCGACGCCGTCCCCCGAGACGTTCCTGTTCTTCGTCCTCGCCTTCGTCACCGTGGGTTTCCTCGCTCGGTTCGGACATCGCTTGACCGCGACAGAGCGGGTGATCCTCCTCGTCACCCTCGCGAGCGGCCTGCTCGCGATCAGGAACATCATCTGGTTCGCGCTCGCCGCGGTGATCCTCGTGCCCGCACTGGTGGACAAGGTGCTCGTGCTGCCGCCGCTCGTCTCAGCGAAGCTTCGGGTGCCGGCCGCCGCGATCGCGCTCGCAAGCGCGGCCGGTGTCGCCTTCGTCGTCGCAGTGGCTCCGGCATCCTGGTACGTCCGCGAGTGGCCGGCTGCGGCCGGCGACCAGGTCGTGAACCTTGCCTCCGACCCGCGCACACGCGTCTTGAGCGACGAGCGGTACTCGGACTGGCTGCTCTGGGAGCATCCCGAGCTGGTCGGGCGCGTCGCCTACGACGTCAGATTCGAGCTCTTCGATCGCGCCGCGCTCGATCGTCTGTACCGGTACCAGAATCAGATCGGAGCAGACTCGGGTCGACTCGTCGACGACTTCGAGGTCGTGGCATTCGACCATCGCACTCGGCCCGGGCTGGTCGCGTCGCTCAGCTCGTCCGCCGATTTCCGCGTTGCCCATCGTGACCGCAGGATCACCGTGCTCACACGTGTCGACGCGAGCGAGCCGGCCGAGGACGTGCAAGTTCGCCTCGTCACAAGAAACTGAGCGCGCGGACGCCGGCGGGGGTGTGACCTCAAGGTCGTCACCCGTCACGCCGATGGGCTAGGTATGTCGGACTTGCGGGGCCGCCCCCTGTTGAATGTTCGCGACTGGGCTTTCAGGATCTCGCTCGCGACGATCTGGTTTTCCTTCGCGCAAGCCCACGTGATCAGGTGGTACGACACGGGCGACGCCCGCGGCGTGGGAGCGATCGCCGTCGAGACCGTCGTCGCCGTGATGTTCCTCATCCGGCGGGCGCCCATGGAGACGAGCGGCCGAATCGTCGCGTGGATTGCCACGGTCATCGGCACGTTCGGTCCTCTGCTCCTCCGACCGACGGACGACAGCGGCGGAGCCGGAGCTGCTCTCATCATGCAACTCGGCGGCGCGGCCTTCACCGTGATCAGCCTGCTCGCCATCGGCCGGTCGTTCGGACTGGTCGCGGCGAACCGGGGTGTCCGCACAAGCGGTCCGTACGGTCTTGTCCGCCACCCGGTGTACCTCGGCTACTTCGTGACGATTCTCGGCTATGTGCTGGAGAACCCTTCGCTTCGCAACCTCGCGGTCATGACGGGCGCGACGGCCGCCCAACTGGTGAGGATCAGCTGCGAGGAAGAGGTCCTGGTGCGGGACAAGGTGTACAGCGACTACCGCACGCGCGTGCGCTTCCGGCTCATTCCGTACATCTACTGACGCCCGCCGTACGGCGACTGCGGGGCTAGGATTCGAACCTAGACTACTCGGTCCAGAGCCGAGCGTCCTACCATTAGACGACCCCGCAAAGGGTCGTCCAGTGTAGCGGCCTATGTCTCCAGACGGTAGACGCTGACGAGGCTCTTCTCGGCTTCCGTGTCGATGTGTGCGACGACTTCGACGTACGGCTCGAGGCCCGATCCCGTGAGCTTCGCCTTCAACACCTCGTCGACCTGGAAGATCCCCGACGAGTTGTTCATGACGATCTCGATCTTGACCGGACGCTCGTCGCCGTCGGCCACGATCACATCCTCGATCGCGGCAGCGGAGAGCGAGTGGATCGAGACGCGGCCGCGTTCGAACGGGATGCGCGAGCGGCCCTGCTCCATGTCGAGCGCGTCCGCGACACGCACGATCCCCGCCTCGAGGGTCAGCGGCTTCCCGTACTCGCGGTGGCTCGTGATCATCTGCAGCACTTCGCTGACGAGCACCGTGCGCTCCGGCTCGTCGTAGAGCCCCTCGAGCAACTGGTGGAGCTTCGGCTGGGCGAGGAAGAGGCTGAAGTCTTCGTGGCCGTCGCGGTGCACCGACATCCCGATGCAGTGCGTGAGCGCGCCGAGGGTGACCGCAACCTCGGAGTCGTCGTTCGTCATCCCGTAGTCGCGCACGATCGACGGCTCGACGCCGTGCTTCGTCAGCTGCCGGTGGAGCTTGAGCGCGAGGTTCGCGACGATCTGGATGTGCACCCACGAGTGGTCGTTGATCTCGAGCCGCCCGACCGCGTTGACGTTGGCGACGTGCCACCATGCCTTGAGCTGGGTGTCGGCGTTGACCCGCTCGATCAGCGTTCGCAGCTTGCGGTTCGCGCGCGCCGGGACATTGATGCGCATCCGCGCGACCGCCTCGGCGGGCGTGAGCTTGACCTCGCGCTCGGCCTCCTCGGAGGCCGGGGACTCGATTCGCTCCTCGGTTTCGGGGTCGAGGCCGCTCACGCCTCGAAACCCTACTTCTAAGGGGAGGTCGGGCCCTCGCTCGGCGGCGGCGGCGGCGAGTACGCCTCGACGACGGGTGCCGCGGTGCGGCCCTGCGCAAGCGCGAAGTACATCAGTGTCCAGGCGCAGGCGACGAACGGGACGACGATCGTGTTCGAGATCAGGTCGCTGGCGAAGCTGTCGACGCCGTCCGGGAGCCAGAAGGTGAGGAGCCCGACGATGATGCTCGCCACGATCACCGCGCCGATCGTGATCGCGATCACGCCGAACACGCTCCAGCCGTTGCCCTTGACGAGCTCGCGACTTCGCCCGAACGACTCGCCTGCCGACTTGCCCTCGATCACGATCGTCGGGACGATCAGCGACCAGATGGTCAGCAGGAAGAGCCCGGGCACGATCAAAAGGATGAGGCCGAGGGCGATCCCGAGCCCGGCGAGGATCCCGGCGACGATCAGCGCCGGAAGGCGCGGCTGCACACGCTTGAACATCTCGCCGATCGAGAGATCCTGCTTGCCGTCGCGCACATCCTGGACAGCCTCGACGAGCGCCCCCTGGAGCCAGAAGGTCCCGACGATGCTGGCGAGCCCACCGATGATCAGTCCGAGCCAGCCGAGGAGCAGGCCGAAGACGAGTGTGATCAGTCCGAGAACGATGTAGACGATCAGCGCAAGCGGCACGAACGTGCGCCAGTGGGCCTTGTAGAGCTCCCACGCTTCACGAACGATTGCCCCGGGCTGCATCAGGCGCGGAACATTAACAGGTCAGGCGACCTCCGCCCAGTCCCCGTACAACGACGTGTAGAGACCCTGCTTCGCCATCAGCTCGTCGTGGGTGCCCTGCTCGACGACCTTTCCGTGCTCGAGGACGACGATCAGGTCGGCGTTGCGGATCGTCGAGAGGCGGTGGGCGATGATGAAGGCGGTCCGGCCGGCGAGCAGCTCTCGGAGCGCTCCCTCGATCCGGCGCTCGGTCCCGATGTCGACCGAGGACGTCGCCTCGTCGAGGATCAGGATCCGCGGGTCCGCGAGCAGCGCCCGCGCGAAGGCGACGAGCTGCCGCTGGCCGAGCGAGAGTCGGGTGCCCCGCTCCTGGAGGTTCGTCTCGTAGCCGTCCTCGAGCCGCATCACGAAGTCGTGGGCGCCGACGGCCTGCGCCGCGGCGACGATCTCCTCGGGCCTCGCGTCCGGATTGCCGAACGCGATGTTGTCGCGGACGGTGCCCGCGAACAGGAAGCCCTCCTGCGGGACGATCCCGAGTTGCCGCCTGAGCGACTCCTGGGTCACGGTCGTCGTGTCGATCCCGTCGATCGTGATCCGCCCTTCGGTCGGGTCGTAGAAGCGGGCGAGGAGCTTCGCGATCGTGGACTTGCCGGCGCCGGTGTGACCCACGAGCGCGACGGTGGTGCCGGGCGCGATGTCGAGGTCGATCCCGTGCAGTACCTCCGGCCCTGTTCCGTACTTGAACCTGACGCCCTCGAACGCGACGCGGCCGTCGATCGGCGGCAGTGCGCGAGCGTCGGGAGCGTCGCGCACCTCGGGCTCCTCGTCGAGGACGCCGAGGATCTTGTCGAGCGCCGCGACCGCGGCGAGGAACGTGTTGTAGAGCTGCGAGAGCTGCTGCACGGGGTCGAAGAAGTTCGAGACGTAGAGGATGAACGCGAAGAGGACGCCCGGCGTGGTCTGCCCGTCGAAGACGAGCCACCCGCCGAAGCCGAGCACGATTGCGGTTGCGGCCGCCGAGAGGAAGTCGACGAACGGGAAGTAGAGGCCGTTCAGCACCACTGTCTGCTGGTTCGCCGCGCGGTAGTGCGAATTGACTTCCTCGAAGCGCTGCTGGTTCCGAGGCTCGCGCGTGAAGGCCTGCACGACGCGCATGCCCGCGATGTCCTCGGCGAGCGTCGCCGTCACGAGCCCGAGGCGCTCGCGCACCTGGCTGTACGCGCGCGCGGAGCGGACGCGGAAGATGCGAGTGGCGACGATGAGCGCGGGGATGACGGTCACCGTCGCGAGCGCGAGCTTCCAGTCGAGGTAGAAGAGGATGATCGTCGTGCCGATCAGCGTCAGCGTGCTCTGCACGAGCGTCGTCACCCCATCCGTGACGAGCTGGTCGAGCGCGTCGACATCGTTTGTCAGCCGGCTGATCACGACGCCCGCGCGGTTCCGCTCGTAGAAGCCGAGCGAGAGCTTCTGCAGATGGCGGAAGAGGTCGTTGCGAAGATCGGCGAGTATGCGCTCGCCCGTCCAGCCTGTGAAGTACGTCTGCAGCGCCCCGGTCACGAGGCTGGCGATCCCCGCAACCAGCATCAGCACGACTGTGAGCGTCAGCAACCGGAGGTCGCCCTTGCGGACGCCGTCGTCGATCGCGTACCGCGTCAGGAACGGCGGGATGAGAAACGTGAGCGTTGCGAGCAGGAGCGAGACGATCGCGAGCGTCGTGCGGAGCCGATAGCGCTTTGTGTAACGCGCAAGGAACCGGATCCGCCGCAGCGTCGCCCGCCACGACCAGTCGCGCACGTCCGCGCCGCGCTGCATCGTCAGGTGCCCTCCCGGCTGCCAGACTCTCATGTCAAAACCGTGCGCAACCGCTGCGAGACCGCAAAGCGGCCTCGCAGCGCGCAACACCCCTGAAGGCGGCCGCCCGCGGCCGCAAAGACGGTCATGCCCGCGCCTCCACGCGCTCGGCGAACTCACGCTCGAGCAGCCCGTGCTCGTAGATCTCGCGGTACACCGTGCTCGTCCCGAGGAGCTGCTCGTGCGTGCCGCGCGCCGCGATCCGGCCGTGGTCGAGCACGACGAGCTCGTCGGCGAGCGCAAGGGTCGAGAGCCGGTGCGCGATGATGATCGTCGTCCGGTCCGCCATCGCCTCGCGGAGCCCCGTGCGGATCCGTGCCTCGGTGGTCGCGTCGACGCTCGCGGTCGCGTCGTCGAGAATCAGGACACGAGGGTCGAGGATCAGCGCGCGAGCGATCGCGATCCGCTGCCGCTGACCGCCTGAGAGCGTGATCCCGCGCTCGCCGATCACCGTGTCGTAGCCCTCCGGAAGCTCGGCGATGAACTCGTCCGCCTGTGCGAGTCGCGCGGCGCGCACGACCTCCTCGTCGGTCGCGTCGGGCCGGGCGAACGCGATGTTCTCGCGCACGGTCGCGGAGAACAGGAATGGGTCCTGCAGGACGACGCCGACCTCCCGCCGGAGAGAGGCGACCTTCGCGTCGCGGACATCGAGCCCGTCGATGGTCACGCGGCCCGCGGTGACGTCGTAGAAGCGTGGGACGAGCGAGGCGAGCGTGGTCTTGCCCGAGCCGGTGTGCCCGATCAGGGCGACGGCCTTCCCGGGCTCGAGCTCCAGGTCGATCTCCTCGAGCACCGGCCGGCCAGCTCCGTACTCGAACGAGACCTGCTCGAAGCGCACGCGTCCGGGACCCGGTGGGAGGTCGACCGCGCCGGGCTTGTCGGCGACGTCCTCGATCTCGTCGAGCACCTCGAAGATGCGCTCACCCGACGCGGTCGCGCGCTGCGCCTGCCCGATCCACATCCCGAGCATCCTCAGCGGGAACACGAGCATCAGGACGAGACCGTTGAAGAAGAAGAAGTTCGTCAGGCTGAGCTGGCCGTGGACGACCATGCGGCCGCCGACGAGGATCACGCCTGCCTGCGCAACCAGCGGTAGGAACGAGAGGAGAGGGACGTAGGTCGCGCGCTGCATGTTCGCGTCCATGCTGCGGGTGAAGACGCGGTTCGAGCGCGCCGAGAACTTCTCCAGCTCGTTCGACTCCTGCGCGAACGACTTGACGACGTGGACGCCGACGATGTTCTCCTCCGCGACGGTCGTCATGTCGGCCATCTTCTGCTGCACGTCCCTCAGGACAGGATGCGAGACGCTCGAGTAGCGATACGCGAGCAGGATCAGCACGGGTGTGATCGCGCAGGCGACGAGCGCGAGCTTCCAGTTGACGACGAGCATCACCGCCGTGACCCCGACGATCGTCAGCACGTGCTGGAAGAAGAAGATGAGGCCGTAGCCGAGGAAGAACCGCACGCTCTGCAGGTCGACGGTCGCACGGGACATCAGCTGACCGGTCTGGTGGCTGTCGTAGAAGCGGAACGAGAGGCGGAGCAGCTTCGCGTAGAGGCGGTTGCGCAGATCGAACTCGACGCCGAGCGCCTGGCGGCCCGAGATCAGTCGCCGGCCGACCATCAGGAGGGTGCGGACGAGCCCGACGGCGAGGATCGCGATCACGAGGTTCCACAGCGCCCCGCGGTCCTGGGACTCGATCACGTGCGCGAGCGCGTCGCCGGTCAGGTACGCGGCGACGATCGCGGCCGCCTGCGTCCCGACGGCGAGCACCACCGAGACCCCGAGTGACCACTTGTAGGGCCGCAGAAAGCCAAGCAGGCGGAAGAAGGTGGTGCGGTAGCGCGGTGTCTCGGCCAAGCCTTGAGCGTAGCCACCGGTCAGAGGGCTGCGAGTTCCTCGTGGATCGCCGCCACCGCCCGCTCGACCAGCGCGCGGTTCGAGGGCGCGTTCAGCCAGAGCGAGACACCGGAGGGGTGGGGGAGCGGAATCGCCATGCGGTCCTCGGCCAGCTCGAACCGGACGCCGACGCAATCCGCGAGCGGCCGCTTGCCGAGCAGGCGTCCGATCGCGAGCGTGCCGACCGGAACGACGAGCCGGGGCCGAAGCACTTGGAGCTCCCAGCCGCGCCAGAACTCGCAGAGATCCTGCTCCTCCGGGGTGGGCACGCGATCGCCCTTGCCCGTCGGGCTCTTGCCCGGGTAGCAGCGCGTGACGGACGCGCAATAGAAGGTGGAGTAGAAGGTGTCCTCGTCCATGCCGAGCCAGCCGCGGAGCGTCT
>JBDTVA010000009.1:0-12850 GCA_040007455.1 Actinomycetota bacterium
CAGAGCATGTTCCACGACATCGTCACCGCGAACGAGCTCGGTCTCCCGTCGGTCTGGATCAACCGGCTCGGCGAGCGCCACGACACGACGCCGACCCGCGAGCTTTCAGACCTCGTCGCGCTTCCGGAGGTGCTCGATGAGCTCGTCGCTCCCTGACGGCTTCGACGTTCGCTTCGCCACCGATGATGACGCCGCCGCGGTCGCCGAGCTCGGGCGTGCATGCGAACAGGAGGTGCTCGGGGTCGGCGTGCTCGTCGAGGGCGACGTCCGTGACTGGTGGCGCATCACGGATCCGGGCCGGAGTGTGTGGTTGATCCACCATGAGGGTCGACTGGCGGCTGCGGCCACGCTCTGGCCGCGCGGCGACATCCCGAGCGTGTGGGGCGACGTCCATCCCGAGCTGCGCGGACGCGGTCTCGGCACCACGCTTCTCGAGCTGACGGAGACGCGCGCGCAGGAGCTCGGCGCGACGGCGATCCGGAGCGACGCGTTCGCCCGAGACGAGAAGGCCTCCGCGTTGCTGGAGAGACGCGGCTACCGTCCTGTGCGGCGCTACTACGAGATGCGGATCGAGCTCGGGGACGATGCTCCGCCTGAGCCCGAATGGCCCGAAGGCCTGAGCGTGGCGCCGTTTCGCGATGGAGACGGGCCTGCGTTCCACGCGGCGCTAGGGGAGTCGTTCCAGGACGAGTGGGGCCATTCACCCGTCGAGTACGAGGAGTGGCGGCGCGCGAGGCTGGAGGCCGAGGACTTCGACCCTGAGGTCTGGGCGGTCGTGCGCGACGGCGACGACGTCGCTGCTGTGGTGCGCTGCGACGTCTTCCGCTACGGAGGCGGTTGGGTCGGAGCGCTCGGCGTTCGGAAGCCCTGGCGCCGTCGCGGTGTCGGGCTCGCGCTTCTCCACCACACGTTTCGCGTCTTTCATGCGCGCGGCGAGCGGAGCGTCGGCCTCGGCGTCGACTCGGAGAACCCGACCGGCGCGACGCGTCTGTACGAGCGGGCGGGGATGCGCGTCGAGAGCGAGTCGGTCACGTTCGAGAAGAGCCTCGGATGAGCCTGCGCGCTCCACGCGAGGACGATTTCGACGCGATCCTCGCGCTGATGAACCGCCACCAGCTCGCGGCGTGCGGAGAGGCCGACGTCGTCGCGGACGAGCTGCGCACGTGGTTCGCGATGCCGAAGCTCGATGCCGAGCGCGACATCCGGCTGCTCGAGCGAGACGGGGAGCTCGTCGGGTACGTCGACACGGAGCACGCGGAGGCCACCGGCCGTTGGTGGTCCGACGTCAAGGTCGATCCCGAGGTCGACCTCGACGAGGTCCTGCCCGAGCTCGTCGAGTGGCTGGAGGGAAGGACGGGCTTCGGGATCCTCCGCGTGTGGACCGCCGCCGACGATGCACGAGTGGTCGACGCGTTCGTGCGACTGGGTTTCGAGCCCCACCGCCACTCGTATCGGATGGAGATGTCGCTCGCGGGCGAGGAGCGCACGCTGCCGTGGCCCGACGGCATCCGTGTCCGCGAGTTCGTCGTCGACGACGCCGAACGGGTCTACGTGTCGAGCGTGGAGGTCTGGCTCGACGCCTCCGACCCGATTGAGGAGACGTTCGAGGAGTGGAGTCGGTGGACGACCGAGCGGGAAGGCTTCGACCCTTCCCTGTGGTTTCTCGCGTTCGCCGGTGACGAGTTGGCCGGCATATCGCTCTGTCGTCAGGACGACACCGATTCGAGCGCGGGCTACGTCGCCATCCTCGGCGTTCGCCGCCCGTGGCGTAGGCAGGGCCTCGGTGAGGCGCTGCTCCTGCATTCCTTCGACGCCTTTTGCGATCGCGGCTACACGCGGGCGACGCTCGGCGTCGACGCCTCGAGCCCGACTGGAGCGACCCGCCTCTACGAGCGCGCCGGGATGAGCGTGTATCGCGACACCGTGTTCCTCGAACGCCCGGTTCGGCGCGGATAGCTAGGTTTCCGACGTGTCGCGCCTGCGCGCGAAATGCCCGGACTGCCGAACGTACACCGCCGTCGCGTTGGGCCCGGAGTACCAGTGCCATTCGTGCGGGCGCGAGTTCGCGGCCGGCCTCGTGCGGGTGCCGCGGGCGTGGGGCGAGGGTGGCGAGGCGATGGCGGAGGCCGCGCACTTGCCGTTCGACTATCCGGAGGCAGCGGTGGTCGAGGAGGACTCGCTCGCCGACCAGAACCTCGCGATCGCCGCGGAGCTGCCCGACCGGCCGCTCGTCCTCGGCGGCTGCTGCTCCGTGCACGTCGGTGCACTCGAAGGGCTCTCCGCGCGGTACGACCAGCTCGCGCTCGTCTGGCTCGACGCGCACGGCGACCTCAACACGCCCGCGACGTCGCCGTCCGGGAACGTCTGGGGCATGCCGCTCAGGATGATCGTCGACTCCGGGATGGTGAAGCCGGAGAACGTCGCGCTGATCGGCGCGCGGAACCTCGATCCGCCCGAGGAGACTTTCATCGCCGAGAGTGGGATCCACACCGGCCCGGGCGCCGTCGATCGCGCGCTCGAGGACTGCAGCTGCGTCTACGTCGCATTCGACGTGGACTCGCTCGATCCAGGCGAGATCACCCCGTTCATGCCAGAGCCCGACGGTCTGAGCCTCGACGAGGTCGAACGGCTCTTCGCCGATCTCAGAGGCCGCTCCACGGTCGTCGGCGCGGGGCTCAGCGGCCTCGCTCCCGACCCGGACAACGTGGTGCGGCTGGAGCGCCTGACCCACGCTCTCGGGCTGTAACTCAGCGCCCGGCCTCCAGGTCTAACATCGCGTCATGGCGGAGCCCCGAATCGACGTCCAGGTCGAGACGAACGATGCGCCGCCGGCGGATGCGAAGAAGCATCCGAACACCTGCCCGAAGTGCCAGTCCCACTACCGCGACGACGAGCTCGAGGAGAACCTCTGGGTCTGCTCGCACTGCGGGCATCACTTCCCGATGCGAGCTCGGGCGCGGATCGTCAGCCTGGCCGACGAAGGCAGCTTCACCGAAGAGGCTGCCGACGTCCGCTCGGACGACCCGCTCGACTTCTTCGACCTGCGGCCCTACGGCGAGCGCCTCGCTGAGGCCGAGCTCGGCACAGGGCTGGGTGAGGCGATCGTGATCGGTCGCGCGACCGTGGAGGGCAACGCCTGCGAGCTCGCGGTCATGGACTTCGCCTTCATGGGCGGCTCGATGGGGAGCGCCGTCGGCGAGAAGTTCGCGCGCGCCTGCGACAGCGCCGTCGAGCAGGGGGTGCCGCTCGTGTCGGTCAGCGCCTCGGGCGGCGCCCGGATGCAGGAGGGGATCCTCGCCCTGATGCAGCTGCCGAAGACGATCGTCGCGGTGGCCGACCTCCACGACGCCGGCTGCGCCTACGTCTCGGTGCTCGCGCATCCCACGACCGGCGGCGTGCTCGCGAGCTTCGCGAGCCTCGGCGACGTGCTCCTCGCCGAGCCGGGCGCCCTCATGTCGTTCGCCGGCCCGCGCGTCGTCCAGCAGACGACCCGGGAGAAGCTGCCTGACGACTTCGGCCTCTCCGAAGCGAATCTCCGCTACGGCCACGTGGACGCGATCGTGCCGAGGCCCGAGCTGAAGTCCCAGCTGGCGCGGTTGCTGCGCCTCTTCGCCAATGGCAAGTGAGGCCGAGCTCCGCCTGCGCGAACGGCTGTCGAAGCTGAAGTCGATCGGGCTGCTCGGCGGCACGAAGGTCTCCGGCGAGCTCGAGCGGCTGCAGAAGCAGCTCGACCGGATCACGGCCGAGCCGAGCGAGGACGAGATCTGGCGCTCGGTCGAGCTCGCGCGCCATCAGGATCGCCCCTACACGCTCGACTACGTCGAGCGGCTCATCGACGACTGGGTCGAGCTCCACGGCGACCGGGGCCGAGCCGACGACGCCGCGATCATCGCGGGCATCGGCAAGCTCGACGACCGCACCATCGTGCTGGTGGGGCATCAGAAGGGCCGAGACGTCAAGGAGCGGACGAAGCGGAACTTCGGGATGGCCTATCCCGAGGGCTACCGCAAGGCGATGCGCGTGATGAAGCTCGCGGACCGGTTCGGCTTCCCGGTCGTCACGCTCGTCGACACGCCGGGCGCGTACCCGGGCGTGGCGGCGGAGCAGCACGGCCAGGGCGGCGCCATTGCGGCGTCGCAGGCGACGATGCTTCGGCTCGGCGTGCCGATCGTCACCGTCGTGATCGGCGAGGGCGGCTCCGGCGGCGCGATCGCGATCGCGGTCGGCGACCGGGTCCTGATGCAGGAGAACGCGATCTACTCGGTCATCTCGCCCGAAGGTTGTGCCGCGATCCTCTGGCGGGACGCCTCCGAGGCGAAGAAGGCGGCGGCCGCGTTCAAGCCGGACGCGGTTCACTGCCTCGAGCTCGGGGTGATCGACGGGATCGTCCCCGAGCCCGACGGCGGGGCCCACACCGACCCGGACGAGGCGGCCAGGCTGCTCGGGGTCTCGGTGAAGGAGGCCCTGGACGACCTCGACGGGCTGCCTGTGGACGAGTTGAGCCGCCGACGGCGGGCACGGTTCCGCTCGATCGGTGTTTTCGCCTAGAACAGGGGCTTTGCAGACCGTTCGTCCACAGTGTCCACAGTGTTTTCCCCTGCCCCTTTTATGACTCGAGGCCGGGAAAACCGCCGGCCTCGAGTGTGGACCCCCCACTAGGAGAGAAGCTCTCCGACTCGGTCCTTGCCACCGGGGGCGAGAAACGAATCACGCTGGAGTTCCCCCTGCTCCGAGCGGGGCGAGAGGGGCTTCGGCTCACGCGCGAAACCGGCCGAGCTCGAGCGCTCGAGCTCCCTGCCGGCTGCGTCCGGACGCCGACCGTCGAGGGTCCTGGGGGAGAATTCCTCCACAAGGAACGGCCTTGTCCCGATTGGCTACGCCGCGGTCGGGCAAAGTCAAGTCGTGCCGCCGCTCGCCGAGTACCGTCGCAAGCGCGACCCGAAGCAGACGCCCGAGCCGTTCAGCTCGAAGCGCAAGGGCGACGAGCCGATCTTCGTCGTCCAGCGCCATGACGCATCGCGGCTGCACTACGACTTCAGACTCGAGCTCGACGGTGCGCTCGCGAGCTGGGCGGTGCCGAAGGGCGTGCCGATGGAGCCCGGGCAGCAGCACCTCGCGGTGCACGTCGAGGACCACCCGCTCGACTACGCGACCTTCGAGGGCGAGATCCCGAAGGGCAACTACGGGGCGGGCACCGTCGAGATCTGGGACAGCGGGACGTACGAGCTGCTCGAGCGCAAGCGAAACGGCGGCCTGACCGTTCGGCTGCACGGCAAGAAGCTCGACGGCGTGTGGTCGCTCGTTCCCGCGAAGCTGGGAGGCGACGAGAAGAACTGGCTGATCCTGCGCAAGCGCGACGAGCAGGAGGCGGAGCCCGCGACCCGTCCTCGCCGCTACGCGCCGATGCTCGCGACGCTCGAGAAGACGGTCCCGAAGGGCGAGGATTGGCTCTACGAGGTCAAGTGGGACGGCTACAGGGCGCTCGCCTACGTGAGCGGCGGTGCGGTCGCGCTCTTCAGCCGCAACGACAACGACCTGACGAAGCGGTTCGCCGGCGTTGCGAAGGCGATCGGCAAGTCGCTCCGCACGCCGAGCGCGGTGCTCGACGGCGAGGTGTGCGCGCTCGACGAGCAGGGCCGCGCGACCTTCTCCGCGATGCAGCAGGGAGCCGCGGGCACGAGCTACGTCTATGTCGCGTTCGACGTGCTCGAGATCGACGGCGAACCGGTGATCGACCTGGAGCTGACCGAGCGGCGCAGCAGGCTCGAGGGTCTGCTGGACAAGCGCGTCAAGTCCGTGCAGTTCTCCGAATCATTTGAGGACGGAGACGCGCTGTATCAGGTGGCGAAGGACCAGGGCCTGGAAGGGATCCTCGCCAAGAAGCGGCACTCGACGTACCAGCCCGGTCGTCGCTCGCGCGATTGGGTGAAGGTGAAGGCGACGAACAGCCAGGAGTTCGTGATCGGTGGCTACACACGAGGAGAGGGCAGGCGCGCGGACACCTTCGGCGCGCTCCTGCTCGGCGTCTTCGACGAGGGCGCGACCAAGCTCCGCTACGTCGGCAGCGTCGGAACGGGCTTCAGCGACCGGGAGATCAAGCGGCTGCTCTCGCTCCTCCGGCCCCTCGAGACGAACGAGCCGCCGTTCGACCCCGTCCCGAAACCGCCGCGCGTGCGAAAGGGCGACATCGTGTGGGTCGAGCCGAGGCTTGTCGCGGAGGTCGAGTTCGTCGAGTGGACGCACGACCACCGTCTGCGCGCGCCGTCGTACAAGGGGCTGCGCGCGGACAAGGGTCCGCGCGAGGTGCACGAGGAGGAGCCGCTGCCGACGGAGATCCGCAAGGGCAGCCGCGTGCTCAAGCTGTCCAACCTCGACAAGGTCTTCTTCCCGGTCGAGCGGATCACGAAGGGCGACCTGCTCGCGTACTACCGCGCCGTCGCGCCGGTGCTCGTCCCGCACCTCAAGGACCGACCCTTCACGATGATCCGGTACCCCGACGGGATCGAGGGCAAGCACTTTTTCCAGAAGGACGCGCCCTCGCACATGCCGGACTGGATCCCGACGTTCCGCGCGCTCGTCTCGACGCGCGAGTCGCCGCGCAAGCAGAAATGGGTCAACTTCCCGGTCGTCAGCGACGAGCTCGCGCTGCTCTGGATGGTGAACATGGGCTGCATCGACATGAACGCGTGGTACTCGCGCCTCGACAAGCCCGACCGGCCCGACTTCGTCCTCTTCGACCTCGACCCGTCGCCCGACGTCGGGATCCGGGAGGTCGCGCAGGTTGCGCTGCTCGTGAAGGAGGCGCTCGACGCGTTCGGGCTCGTCGGCTTCCCGAAGACGTCCAGCGCTGACGGCATGCACGTGCTCGTGCCCGTCGAGCGTCGCTACACCTTCGAGGACACGCGCCGGTTCTCCGAGATCGTCGCCGGCGCGATCGCGCGGACGCACCGCGGGCTCGCGACAACGGAGTGGACGAAGTCGAAGCGGCGCGGCGTGTTGATCGACTCGAACCAGAACGGAGAAGGGAAGACGATCGCGTCGGTCTATTCGGTGCGCCCGCGCCGCGGGGCGCCGGTCTCGACGCCGCTGCGCTGGGAGGAAGTGAACGAGGAGCTCGACCCGACGCGCTTCACGATCGACGTCGTGCGCCGGCGGATCGAGGAGCACGGCGACCTCTTCGAGGGCGTGCTGAAGACCAGGCAGCGACTGACGGGAGCGCTCGGCTAGACGGCTAGGGCGAGCTCGGGCTGCTCGCGGCGCAGGACGCGCTCGAGCGCCGCGACGCAGCGCTCGTCGAACTGCCGCCCGGCCTCTTCGCGGAGGAGCGAGAGCGCCCGCTCGTGCGACCAGGCGCCGCGGTAGACACGGGGCGAGATCAGCGCGTCGTACACGTCGCAAGCGCCGATGATCCGCGTCTCGAGGTCGAGCTGGTCGCCGAAGGCGCCGAACGGGTAACCGGAGCCGTCGAGGCGTTCGTGGTGGTCGCGGACGAGCCTTCGCACGGCGCCTCGGAACCCGAGCTGGGCGAGAAGCTCCTCGCCCCACTCCGAGTGGCGCTTGACGATCTCGTACTCGTCGTCGGACAGCCCGGCCGGCTTGTTGAGGATCTCGTCGGGGACCGAGAGCTTGCCCATGTCGTGCAGCAGCCCGCCGGCGGCGAGCACGCGCAGGGAGCGCCGCCATGACTGCGAACGCGGAGCCGATCATCACGCTCCGCCCGTCGTTGCGGCGTGCGGCCGCGACGGTGAGCACGATCGCCGCTGCTCGCGGGTCAGCTGCCGCAGCATGACCGTCGGATCCTCGGGAGGGTTCCGGGCTCGGGCGTCCCCCGGACGAGGGACTTCAGTCCAGGCGGCGCGGGTGCCCGAGCGTGCCGAGCTGCGCGATGTCCCGCCGGAAGAACAGCGCGACCGTCCAGTCGGTCACCACGCGGAGCTTTCGGGTGAAGAGCGGCAGCTGGTAGAGGTGGTACGAGCGGGTCGCGAACCACCCGGGGAAGCCGCGGAGGCGGACGCCGAAGATCTCCGCCACGCCCTTGAACCGGCCGAGCGTCGCCCCCTGGCCGATCATCCGGTAGGCGTAGGGGCCAGGCTTGCCGCCGAGATTCCTGGCGAGCTGCCGTGCCTGGCGGAGCGCGTGCTGGCTGGTCGGCGGGTCCGGCGATCCGGACGCGCCGTTCACGACGCGCGCGCAGTCCCCGACGGCCCACGTCGCGTCCCGGCCCTCGACCCGCAGCTGCTCGTCCACCCTGACCCGCCCTCGCTCGTCGATCGGCAGCCCCCACGCTGAGAGCAGCGGGTGCGCACGCACGCCGGTCGTCCAGACGAGCGTGTGGGTCTCGATCCGCTCGCCGTCGGAGAGGGTCGCCGACTCCTCGTCGAGCCGCTCGAGCCGCGTGCCGGTGCGCACCTCGATCCCACGCCGAGCGAGGAGCTTCGACACGTACTCCGCGAGGCTCGGCGAGAGCTCGTGCAGGATCCGGTCGCTCGCCTCGACGAGCACCCAGCGCTGTGGCGCGGCGCGCAGTCGCGGGTAGAAGCGGAGGGCGTCTCGAACGAGGTCGTGCAGCTCGGCGAGCGCCTCGACGCCGGCGTAGCCAGCGCCGACGAACACGAAGGAGAGATGCGGCGTTCCGGGCGCGAGGTCGGCGGCTTCGAGCTCGGCGAGCACGTGGTTGCGGAGCGCGATCGCGTCGGCGAGGTCGTTGAAGCCGAGCGCGTGCTCGGCGAGACCCGGGACGGGCAGCGTGCGCGCGATCGAGCCGAGCGCGAGCACCAGCCGCTCGTAGCGCACCTCGAAGCTGCCTGCGTGCGATTCGACCGCAACGGTGCGAGCAGCCTCGTCGAGCGCGGTCGCGGCGCCCACGACGAGCTCCGCACGGGGGCACATCATTCGCAGCGGCACGACCACGTGGCGCGGCTCGAGCGTGGCCGAGGCAGCCTCGGCGAGGAGCGGCCGAAAGAGCATGAAGTTCTCCGGGCTGACGATCGTCGCCTCCCCGACGCGCCGCGCGAGGATGCTGCCGGCGTAGCCGCCGCCGACGATCAGGGTGCCGTTTCGAGCCTCGCGCCCGGTCACGGCGTTATCGTCGCAGCGTGGCCGCAGTCCATGTGCGCGAGCTCGACGTCGTCCGCGGCTCGACGCACGCGCTGCGGGCCGTGAGCCTCGAGGTGCCGGAGAGCCGCATCACGGGACTCCTCGGCCCGAGCGGGTCGGGCAAGACGACGCTGATGCGCGCGATCGTCGGCGTTCAGCTGATCCGGAGCGGGGCCGTCGAGGTCCTCGGCTTGCCCGCGGGCTCGCCCGAGCTCCGGCGCCGCGTCGGTTACGTGACGCAGGCTCCCTCTGTCTACGGCGACCTGACCGCTCGCGAAAACCTCGACTACTTCTCGCGGATCGTCGGAGCGGCTCCGGGTCGCGTGGAGGAGGTGCTCGAGACCGTCGACCTCGTTCGGCTCTCGCGGCGCTCGGTCCGTTCGCTCTCCGAGGGCGAGCGCTCGCGTGTGTCGCTCGCGGCCGCGCTGCTCGGGCGTCCCGACCTGCTCGTGCTCGACGAGCCGACCGTCGGCCTCGACCCGGTGCTCCGGCGGGATCTCTGGAACACCTTCCGCCGGCTGGCGGAGGGCGGCGCCACCCTCCTGGTCTCTAGCCACGTGATGGACGAGGCCGATCGCTGCGACGAGCTCGTCCTGATCCGCGACGGGCGGATTCTCGCGCAGTCGCCTCCCGCGGAGCTTCTGCGAAGCACGCGCACGGCCGACCTCGAGGACGCGTTCCTCGTGCTGATCGAGGGAGCGTCATGAGCGTTCACGTCACGTTCGCCACGGCGCTCCGCGTGCTGCGTCAACTGCGCCGCGACCCCCGCACGCTCGCGCTGGTGTTCGTCGTCCCGCCGCTTCTGCTGACGCTGTTCAAGTACGTGTTCTACGGTCAGCCGGAGACCTTCGACCGGATCGGAGGCCCGCTCGTCGGGATCTTCCCGTTTGTGCTGATGTTCGTGATCACGTCGATCACGATGCTGCGCGAGCGGACGACCGGGACTCTCGAGCGGCTGATGACGCTGCCGCTTTCGAAGCTCGACCTGCTCGCCGGTTACGCGCTCGCGTTCGGTTTCGTGGCAGCGGTGCAGGCCTGCATCACGGCGGCCGTAGCGTTCGGGCTGCTGGGCCTCGACGTCGCCGGGTCGGTCGCGGTCGTCGTCCTGCTCGCCGTCTGCAACGCGCTGCTCGGGATGGCGCTCGGACTGTTCGCGAGCGCGTTCGCGCAGTCGGAGTTCCAGGCCGTGCAGTTCATGCCGGCGTTCGTCCTGCCTCAGTTCCTGCTCTGTGGTCTCCTCGTTGCGCGGGATCGGATGGCGCCGCTGCTGGAGTGGATCTCGTACGTGCTGCCGCTGACCTGGGCCTACGACGGACTGCAGCGCGCGGTCGACGGTGGCGACGCCGCGCTCATCGCTCGGAGCGCGGGGATCGTCCTCGCGGTGACGGTGCTCGCGCTTGCGCTCGCCGCGGCGACCCTTCGGCGCCGGACGCCGTGACGCAGATATCGGTGATCGGCAGCGGCGCCGAGCACGAGGTGCGCGCGGAGGAGGTCGGGCGGCTACTCGCAGAGCGTGGGGCGACCGTCGTCTGCGGCGGGCTCGGCGAGGTGATGGCTGCCGCAGCCCGCGGCGCGAAGCTGGCGGGCGGCACGACGATCGGGATCCTCCCGGGCACGTCGCGCGGGGCTGCGAACGAGTGGATCGACCACGCGGTCGCCACGGGGATCGGCCATGCGCGGAACCTCGCGGTTGTCGCGTCCGGCGACGCGGTGGTCGCCGTCGGCGGCCGCTGGGGCACGCTCGCGGAGATCGGCTTCGCCAAGGCCCTCGGCCGCTACGTCGTGATCCTCGAGCCGGGCCTCGAGGTCGAAGACGTGCCGCGCGCGCAGACGCCCGCAGAAGCGGTCGAGCTCGCACTGGCCAACGTCTAGCCGCGAGCGAGCGGGCGCGTCAGGCAGGTCGGGCCGCCGTCGCCTTTGCGCGACAGCTCGTCGCCCGAGTAGACGCGCACCTCGACGCCTGCGGCCTCGAGGCGGCGCCGCGTCTCCGGGTTGCCGTCGAGCGCGAGCGCGACGCGCGGCGCCAACGCGAGCACGTTGCACGCCATCGACTCGAACTCCTCGTCGGGCACCTCGACGAAGTCAACCCCACGCGTTTCGAGCAGCTCGACCAGCCGCACCGGCATCAGCGGGAGGTAGACGAGCGCGAGGTCGTCCGCGAGCGGTGAGATGAGCGAGAGCATGTGCATCACTTCGTCGCGGCCGTGGAAGTGCGGAAGGTCCACGGCGAGCACCTCGACGTCGGGGAGCGCTGCGCGCAGCGCCTCGACGCCCTCGTCGTTCGTTCGGTAGCCGCGCCCGACGACGAGCGTTTGCTCGTCAAGCCAGAGCATGTCGCCGCCCTCAGCCGTCGCAGGCGCCTCCAGCCGTGCGAGCACGTCGATTCCGGCGGCGACGAAGTCGCTCTCGATCGCGTCGACCTCGACCTGCCGCAGCTCCTTGCCGGGTCGGAGCAGGACGGCGCCGCGGCTCGTTACGGCGGCGGGGTCGTGGACGTAGATCGCGTCGAGCGCCGAGTCCAGCGGCTCACCGACGACGACCTCTGCGCCCGTGGCCTCGAGCGCGTCGACGAGCGCCTCGTGCTCCTCGACGATGCGGACGGGGTCCGGTGCGGCTCGCCAGCCGTACTCCCGCCAGCGCTCGACCCCGCCGGGCCGCCGCACGAAGACGCGGCGGAGGGGCGCGGTCATCGTCACGCGAGCGATTCTAGGCGGCCCTCCAGAAAACGACGCTCGACCGGGTTCGTCGCGAGCTCGAGCGCGCGCCGGTACGCTGCCGCCGCCGCCGCCGCCTCCTCCGCCCGCTCGAGCCGGCGCAGGAGGTCGGCACGCGTCGAGTGGAAGAGGTAGTAGGCGTCGAGACCCTCGACGCGGTCGACTGCGTCGAGGCCGGCGTCCGGTCCCCCGGCCATCGCGACCGCGACCGCCTTGTTCAGGGAGACGACGGGCGAGCCGGTCAACTCCTCGAGGCGGCCGTAGAGCGCGGCGATCTGCTGCCAGTCGGTGTCGTCGGGAGTCTCGGCGCGTGCATGGAGCGCAGCGATCGCCGCCTGCAGCTGGTACGGGCCGGGCCTGCGGCGGGCCATCGCGTGTTCGAGCATGCGAAGGCCCTCGTCGATCTTCGCGCCGTCCCACAGCGCGCGGTCCTGGTCCTCCAGGAGAACGAGCTCGCCTCCCGTCCCTACGCGCGCGTCGCGGCGCGAGTCCTGCAGGAGCATCAGCGCGAGCAGGCCGAGCACCTCGGCCTCGTCGGGCATCAGCACCGCGAGGAGCTTCCCGAGGCGGATCGCGTTGTCGCAGAGATCGCGCCGCACGAGTTCCTCGTTGGACGTCGCCGCGTAGCCCTCGTTGAAGACGAGGTAGAGCACCGCGAGCACCGAGCCCAGCCGCTCGGTGAGCAGGTGGTCGGGTGGAACACGGAACGGGATGCCCGCGTCGCGGATCTTCCGCTTCGCGCGCACGAGCCGCTGCGCGAGCGTCGATTCGGGAACGAGGAACGCGCGTGAGCTTCCCCGACGCCTCGAGCTCGTCGGTGTACGCGAAGTACTCCTGCATGAGCCCCTCACGGCCGCCCGCGTCCTCCGTGTCGTAGATCAGCAGCAGGTACTGCATCTCGCCCTCCAATCGGTTGCTTGCATCCTCTAGGACGAACGGGCAGACGGGAAATCGACAAGCCGGCGGAGGAACGTCAGTGCGCCGAGCTTGTCGAGCGGCTCGTTCAGGTTGCCGCACTTCGGGCTCTGGACGCACGAGGG
>JBDTVA010000010.1:0-12606 GCA_040007455.1 Actinomycetota bacterium
ACGTCGCCGACGCGATCCAGATCGACGCACCGATCAACCGCGGCAACTCGGGCGGCCCGCTCTTCGACGCGCGCGGTCGCGTGATCGGGATCAACGCCCAGATCCGCACCGAGACGGGTCAGAACGAGGGCGTCGGCTTCGCGATCCCGATCAACGCCGCCAAGCGCTCGCTCGAGCAGCTCGTCCAGAGCGGCACCGTCCACTACGCGTATGTGGGAGTGACGACGAGCGACCTGACCCCGACGCTCGCCCGTAAGTTCGGCTACCCCGTCCTGCGCGGCGCCGTCGTGAACGTCGTTCGACCGCGCAGCCCGGCCGCCCAGGCGGGGATCCGGCCCGCGGTCCGCGAGGAGGAGTTCAACGGCCTGAACTTCCCCGTCGGCGGGGACGTGATCGTCGCGATCGACGGCCAGGCGGTTCGGAGCGCCGACGACGTCGTTCGGCTCGTCACCGGGCTCGAGCCGGGGCAGGTCGCCGTCTTCACGCTCGTGCGCGACGGGAAGCGGACCCGGGTCGCGGTTCGCCTCGGCGAGCGTTAGCGCCGTCCGCATCTGGGTAGAAGCCGCTCCGGAGGACTTCTCCGCGTTCAGAAAAGGACAGGATCCGGGAGTTTCAGTTGTGCATTCCTAGGGAAGTCACATGTCGATGAGCGACGCAGCTGCGGCGATTCGCGAGGTTCGGCTGAGGATCCCGGCGAAGCCGGAGTACATCACCCTCGGCCGGCTCGCCCTGACCGGGATCTCGAGGCTCCGCCCGCTGGGCGACGAGACGCTGGCCGACCTGAAGCTCGCGCTGACCGAGGCGTGCTCGAACTCCGTCCGCCATGCGTACGCCGATGGTGACGGCTCCGTGGACATCCGCTACGAGCTGCACGCCGACCGCCTCGTGATCGAGGTCGTCGACGACGGCACCGGCTTCGACCCGGCCGAGTCAACGGGGTCAGAGGGGGCCGACGAGCTCGCCGAGGGCGGGCTCGGGATCGCGATCATTCGATCGATCGCCGACGACGTCGAGATCGGTGCCGGCGAGGACGGCCGCGGGTCGCGGCTGCGCTTCGTCAAGGTGCTCGACAGTTGATCCGACTCCGCGACTAGTCTCACCGCCGTGCTCCAAGCGGTCAACGTCGGACACAAGTCGCTCGCGGACTACCCGACCATCGCCACCCGTGGGCTGATGGACGAGATCCGCCGGCTTGCCGAGCCGCTGGCCGGCAAGCGGGTCGCGCACGTCTCGGCGACCGCGTTCGGCGGCGGCGTGGCGGAGATCAACTACACCCTCGTGCCGCTGATGCAGAGCGCGGGCCTCGAGGTGGACTGGCTGATCATCCGGGGAGCGGACGAGTTCTTCAACGTCACGAAGACGATCCACAACGCGCTCCAGGGCAACCCGCAGGGGCTGGACGACGAGCAGCAGGCGATCTTCCGGCGCTACAACGAAGTGAACGCGAAGGAGTTCGTCGACGACTACGACTTCGTGATCATCCACGACGCGCAGCCGGGGGCGATGATCGACTGGTTCCCCTCGTCGCGGGCGCGCTGGATCTGGCGCTGCCACATCGACCTCTCGACGCCGAACCGGCAGGTGCTCGACTTCCTGCTCCCGTCGATCAGGCGCTACGCGGCGACGATCTTCCACCGCCGCGACTACGTCCCGCCCGAGCTCAACGAGCGCGCGTTCATCTGGCCGCCTGCGATCGACCCGCTCGCGCCGAAGAACATGGCGCTGTCACCCGAGGACGCTGCGTACATCGTCGACCAGTTCGGGATCGACGTGACGCGGCCGCTGCTCACGCAGGTCTCGCGGTTCGACCCGTGGAAGGACCCGCTCGGAGTGATCGACGCGTACCGGCTCGTCAAGGAGGAGCATCCGGACGTCCAGCTCGCGCTTGTCGGCTCGATGGCGCACGACGACCCGGAGGGCTGGGAGTTCTACAACCAGACCGTCGCCTATGCCGCGGGCGACCCGGACATCTACATCCTCTCGAACCTGAACAACGTGGGCTCGGTCGAGGTGAACGCGTTCCAGGTGCACTCCGCCGCGGTGATCCAGAAGTCGATCCGCGAAGGCTTCGGCCTCACGGTGAGCGAGGCACTCTGGAAGGCACGGCCGACCGTCGGCGGCAAGGCGGGCGGGATCGTCGACCAGATCGTTCACGGCGAGACGGGCTGGCTCGTCTCGTCGTCGAGCGAGTGCGCCGAGGCCTGCATGGTCGCGCTCGCCGACCCTGAGCATGCGCGCCGTCTGGCCCTCGCCGGCAAGGAGCACGTCCGCCGGCACTTCCTCACGCCGCGGCTCCTCCGCGACTGGCTGGCGCTCTTCAACCTCTTGCTCGGCCTCGAGACCGAGGGCGTCGAGCTCGCGACGGCCGCGGCGAGCTAGCGCGCAGTGGCGGCGGAGCGCCGCAAGCTGATCGTCGTCTCGAACCGCGGGCCCGCGACGTACGAACGCGGGCCGGACGGCACGCGCGTTGCTCGGCGCGGCGGCGGCGGGCTCGTCACGGCGCTCCGCGGCTTTCTCGACCACCACGACGTGACGTGGATCGCCAGCGCGATGAGCGACGAGGATCGCGTTGTCGCATCAGACAACAGCTGCGCCGCCTTCGAGGAGACGTCGCGCGAAGGCTCCACGTTCCGGCTCAGGCTCGTCGCGCACGACCCGCAGGCCTACGACTGGTTCTACAACGTCGTCTCGAACCCGACGCTCTGGTTCATCCAGCACTACCTCTGGGATCTGAAGAACGAGCCGAGCCTCGACGACGGGCTGCACCGCGCGTGGACGGAGGGGTACGAGGTCGTGAATCGGAACTTCGCAGCAGCGGTGCTCGACGAGCTCGACCGCGAGCCCGGCGCGACCGTGTTCTTCCACGACTACCACCTGTATCTCGCGCCGAAGCACGTTCGAGAGGCAAGGCCGGACGCGACGCTCCAGCACTTCGTTCACATCCCGTGGGCGCAGGCGGACTACTGGCACGTGCTCCCCCTCGAGATCCGCCAGCAGATCCACGAGGGGATCCTCGCGAACGACGTCGTCGGGTTCCATACGCCGCGCTGGAGCCGCAGCTTCCTGCGCTGCTGCGAGGACTTCGTCGGCGCAAAGTGCGACGACGTGCGGAGTACGGTCGAGCACGGAGCGCGCGAGGTCAGCGTCACCGCGAACCCGATCTCCGTCGACGTGCGCGAGTTCGACGCACTCGCCAGGAGCGAAGCGGTGCTTGCGGCGGAGCGGGTGCTCGAGCAAAGCCGGCCCGAGAAGCTGATCCTTCGCGTCGACCGCACCGATCCGTCGAAGAACGTCGTGCGAGGGTTCCGCGCGTTCGAGCTCTATCTCGACGACCACGCCGAGATGCACGGACGGGTCGGGATGCTCGCGCTGCTCGACCCTTCGCGCCAGGACATCCCGGAGTACGCCGAGTACCTCGGTGCGATCCAGCGAGAGGCGCGGCGCGTGAACGACCGGTTCGCCCGAACGGGGTGGATGCCGATCGACCTGCGGATCGAGGACGACTTCGCCGGCTCCGTCGCGGCGTACAAGCAGTACGACGTGCTGCTGGTGAACGCCGTCTTCGACGGGTTGAACCTCGTCGCGAAGGAGGCGCCGCTCGTCAACACGCGCGACGGGGTGCTCGTGCTCTCGGAGAACACCGGGGCGCACGACGAGCTCGGCGACTTCGCGATCAGCATCAACCCGTTCGACGTCGCCGGCCAGGCCCGTGCGATCCATCTCGCGCTCGAGCTGGGCGCAGAGGAGCGGCGTCGCCGGATCGAAGGTATCCGCGCACGCGTCCGGGAGCACGATCTCTCCGCGTGGCTGGAGCGGGAGCTTCGCGCGCTCGAGGGCGCGGCTTCGCTGCGGAGCTAGGGTCTACAGCGTGAGCGGTCTCTCGCACGTCGACCCTTCGGGCGCAGTCCGCATGGTGGACGTCGGCGGCAAGCCCGCCTCGCGCCGGCGCGCGGTTGCGGCCGCCGAGGTCCGCATGGCACCGGAGACGGCCCGGCAGCTCCGCGAGCTTCCGAAGGGCGACGCCCTGACGACCGCGCAGCTGGCAGGGATCATGGCGGCGAAACGGACCGCGGAGCTGATCCCACTCTGTCACCCCCTTCCCCTGACGAACGTCGAGGTCTCGCTCGAGGTGGACGAGGCGGTCGTCCGGATCAGCGCGGTCGCCGAGACCACCGCGCAGACCGGAGTGGAGATGGAGGCGCTCACGGCTGCAACGGTCGCGGCGCTCACGGTCTACGACATGGCGAAGGCGATCGACACGACGATGGTGATCGCCGAGGTTCGGCTCGTGGAGAAGACGAAGGAGTGAAGGCTGCGGTCCTGACGGTCTCCGACGGCGTCGCCGCCGGGACGCGCGCGGACGAGAGCGGCGACCTGCTTGCCGCGCTGCTCGCTGTGGACGGCTACGAGGTCGAGCGCCGCACCGTCCCCGACGATGTCGACGAAATCGCGCACGCGGTCACCGTGCTGGCGTCGGACGCAGCGCTGGTGCTGACGACGGGCGGTACCGGTGTCGCGCCGCGAGACGTGACCCCTGAGGCGACCGCGTCGGTGCTCGAGCGTGTTGCGCCGGGCATCTGCGAGGCGATCCGCGCGGACGCGATCGCGAAAACGCCGCACGGCCTGCTCTCGCGCGGCGTCGCCGGCGTGCGTGGGACCACGCTCGTCGTGAATCTCCCCGGCTCGACCGGCGGCTGTCGCGACGGGTACGCGGTGCTGCGCCCAGCGCTCGACCACGCGTTGCGTCTGTTGGCCGATGAGGCGACAGAGCACGTGCAGACGTGACGGGGCTCTACACCGACGAGGTCGAGCTCTACGACATCGCCTTCACCTGGGACATCGAGGACGAGGTCGCGTGGCTCGTCGAGCGGTTCGGCCCCTCGTGCACCACGGTGCTCGAGCCCGGGAGCGGCACCGGCCGCATGCTAGAAGCGCTCGCAGTGCGGGGGCTTGCTCCCTGCGGGATCGACTGCTCCGCCGAGATGGTCGCGTTCTCGCGCGCGCGGCTCTCGGAGGCGGGTGTGCACGCGGGCGTCATGCTTGCGGACATGACGGACTTCGAGCTCGAGACGCGGTTCGACGCCGCCGTCTGTCCGATCAACACGTTGTTGCACCTCACGCCCGACGAGCTCGGCCTTCATCTCGAGCGCATGGCGGATCATCTCGAGCCCGAGGCCCGCTACCTCGTCCAGGTCGGCGTGTTCGACAGCGACGCGTTGCCGCCGCCGAGCGAGTGGGAGGCGGAGCGGGACGGGACCGCGCTTCGCTGCGAGTGGGCGCCGGTCGAGCGCGACCTGCAGGCCGGTCGCGAACGCCATCGCTCGCGGATCGAGGTGCTCGCGGGGCCGCGCGAAGGCGAGGTGCTCGAAGAGCTCCACGAGCTGACCGCGTGGACGTCGGCGACGTGGCGGCAGGCGATCGCGGCGTCGCCGCTCACTGAGATTGCTGCGTACGACGGCAGCGAGAGCGGCCGCCCGAACGTCGAGCTCGAGCATGGCGGCGGCTTGATGTGGCACGAGTTGGCCGCACCGTGATCCGCGCGCGCGGGCTCGAGCGTCGCTACGGCGCGAAGCGCGTGCTGCGCGGCGTCGACCTCGACGTCGAGCGCGGCGGGTTCACGCTCGTCACGGGTCGAAACGGCTCTGGCAAGACAACGCTCCTGCGTCTCGTCGCCGGGCTCGCGGCGCCAACCGCGGGCGAGCTCGAGGTGGACGTCGAGCGTGGGCAGCTCGGGTTCATCGGCCACGAGCCGCTCGTGTACCGCGAGCTCACGGCGATCGAGAACCTGCGGCTCTATGCCCGGTTGTACCGCGTGCCCGAGCCGCGCGAGCGGATCGGGATGCTGCTCGAGCGCTTCGCGCTCTGGGACGCGCGCAACCAGCGCGCCGGCTCGTATTCGCGCGGGATGCTGCAGCGGCTCGCGCTCTGCCGGGCGCTGTTGCACGAGCCGGAGCTTCTCCTGCTCGACGAGCCGTACTCCGGGCTCGACTCGGAAGGCGCAGAGCTGCTCGACCGCGAGCTCGCCGAGCGCCGCGGGAAGGCGACGTTCCTCGTGGCGACGCACGATCCGGACCGGCTCGCTCCGCTCGCCTCGGGAGCGCTCGCGCTGTGACGTATGCGCGCGACGTGGCCGCGCTCGCACGGAAGGACCTGTTGCTCGAGTTGCGCGCGCGCGAGACCTTGCCTGCGATGTTGCTGTTCGTCCTCGCGACGCTCGTCGCGTTCCGGTTCGCTCTTCCCGCCGACGCATCCGAGCGCGCGTCGGTCGGCCTGCTCTGGGTCGCGATTCTCTTCACCGCCCTGCTCGGGATCACGCGTGCGTTCATCCCCGAGCGCGAGCAGCACGTGCTCGACGGGCTCGTCCTCGCCCCCGTCGACCGCAGCGCGATCTGGCTCGGGAAGGTCGTCGCGACGCTCGCGTTCCTCGCGGCCGCCGAGGTCGTCGCGCTGCCGGCTTTCGGCCTCTTCTTCGAGCAGGTGACGTGGAGCACGGTCGCGGCGGTCGCGCTCGCCGACGTCGGGATCTGCGCGGTCGGGGCGATTCTCGCCGCGATGGCCGCCGCGGGCCGCGCTCGCGAGCTCCTCTTCCCGGTCCTCTTCCTGCCCCTGTCGGTGCCGATCCTCGTCGGCGGCGTGGGCGCCGCCGTGGGCGACGACCCGGCTCGCTACCTGGCGTTCCTGGCGTTATACGACGGCGTTTTCGCGATACTTGCCTGGGCGAGCTTTGAGTACGTGGTCACGGAATAGAGGTGTCTCCGTGGCGGTCGCGGCTGCGGTCGTGCTCGTCACGGGCGTCGCGCTCGCCCTGCTCTGGGCGCCGGAAGACGCGGACCAGGGGCCGAGCCAGCGGATCTTCTACCTCCACGTCCCGATCGCGCTGACCGCGTACGCGTGCTTCGGCTGGGGTGCGTGGAAGGCGCTGCGGCTGCTCTGGACGGGCGACCAGCGCTACGACCTGGAGAGCTACACGGCCGTGCACATGGGCACGATCTTCGGGACGCTCACCCTCGTGACCGGCTCGATCTGGGCGCGAACGTCGTGGGGAGTCTGGTGGAGCTGGGGCGAGCGACAGCTGGTCCTCTTCCTCATCCTCTTCCTGTTCTACGCCGCGTACTTCATGTTGCGCTTCTCTCTGCCGGACGGCCCGGGGCGCGCGCGGATCTCCGCGGTGTACGCCCTCTTCGGGGTGGTACTGATCCCGATCAGCTTCCTCGCGATCCGGCTCGCGGAGAACTTCATCCACCCGGTCGTGTTCACGCGCGACGGCCCGCAGATGTCCGGCGACATGTTCTTCACGTTCTGCGTCTCCCTCGCCGGCATGCTGCTGCTCGCCGGCACGCTGTACCTGAACGAGCTGGCGGGCAAGCGGCTCGACCTGCGGCTTCGCGATCTGAGGGAGTCACTTGAGCTCGGGTGAGAAGTACCTCGCCGCGGTGTACCTCGTGGTGCTCGCGACGGTGCTCGTCTACGTCGCGATCATCTCGGCGAAGCTCGCACGGCTCGAGCGCGAGGTGACCGAGCTCGCCGAGCGCGCCCGGGAGCGACGTGGCTGAGCTGCTGTTCTGGCCCGCGCTGATCGCCTACGGCGAGGCGGCAGTCGCGTACGTCGGCGTCCTTCGCCGCCCCGAGCTCGCGACGCGGCTCGCGATCTGGGGCGTGCGGATCGGTTGGCTCGCACAGACCTGCCTCCTGGCCGTTGAGGCCTGGCAGGCCGACGGCTTCCCGTGGGCCGACTGGGCGGGCGCGCTCAATCTCTTCGTTTGGTTCGCGGTCGGCGCGTACCTCGTCTACGGCAGCAGTCCGCGCTATCGACTGCTCGGCGTCGCCGTGATGCCGGCCGCAGCGGCGCTGTTCGCGCTCGCCGGGATCGGCGGCGCGGCAGAGCAGAGCAGCTCGGACCTGTTCACCGCGGTCCACGTCGGGCTCGTCGTCGCCGGGTTCGCGGGCTTCGCGCTCGCTGCCTCCCTCGCCGGGTTCTACCTGTGGCTCGAGCGGCGGCTCAAGCGTCGGCCCGCAGGCGTGCTTCGCCTCGGCCCTCCCTCGCTCGTCACGCTCGACGGCGTGGTCGCGCGTGTGTCAGTGGTCTCGCTCAGCTCGTTCACGATCGGGATCGCGCTGGGCCTCGTGCGTGGACACTCCGTCGACCTTGCGGTTGCCGGCGCGATCGCGGCCTGGGTCGTCTTCGGCGCCGCACTGGTGCTCCGTCGCGAGCTCGGCTGGCGCGGCAAGCGCGCGGCGTACCTGACACTCGCGGGGTTCGCGCTCGTGGCGTTCCTCGGACTGCCCGCGGGGCATCTCGGATGAGGGTCACGCTCGTCGGCGTGTCCCACCACGGCGCAGGCGTCGAGCTCCGGGAACGCGTTGCGCTTCGTCTCGACGATGCACGAGCCGTCGCGGAGGAGCTCGCGCGCGACGCGGGTGAGGCGGTGTGTCTGTCGACGTGCAACCGCACCGAGCTCTACGTCGCGCACGACGACGATGTCGACGCCGAAGCACGCGCGACGCGTGTCCTGCTCGAGCGCGAGCCCGAGCTTGCGAACGCGCTCTACCGTCTGCGTGACGAGGCCGCCGCGCTGCATCTGTTCCGGGTGGCTGCGGGCCTCGACTCGATGGTCCCGGGCGAGGGGGAGATTCTCGGCCAGGTGCGCGCGGCGTTCGACGCCGGGGCGACCGGCGCGCTGCTCGACCGGCTCTTCCGCCAGGCGCTCTACGCGGGGAGGAAGGCACGCGCGCAAACCGGGATCGGCGAGTCGCCCGCGTCCGTGCCGGCCGCTGCCGCGGCGCTCGCCCAGCAGGTCTTCGGCGAGCTCAAGGGACGGCGGATCCTGCTCCTGGGCGCGGGCAAGGTCAGCGAGCAGACCGCGCGGAGTTTCGTGTCGCGCGGCGCGGAGATCGCGGTCGTCGCGAACCGGACGTTCGACCGCGCGACCGAGCTCGCCGAGCAGTTCGGCGGCGCGGCGCTGCCGCTCGATCGCATCGAGGAGGAGCTCGAGCGCGCAGACGTCGTCGTTGCGTCGACGAGCTCGCCCGAGCCCGTGCTTCGTCGCGAGCACGTCGAGCGTGCGCTGCGTGCGCGTCGTGGTCACCCGCTCTTCCTGATCGACCTCGCGGTCCCGCGTGACCTCGACCCGGCGATCAACGAGCTCGACGGCTGTTACCTCTACGACATCGACGACCTCGAGGCGGTCGTCGCCGAGTCGCTCGGCTCGCGCCGGCGCGAGGCGGCCGCGGCCGAGGCGATCGTCGCGGCCGAGGCGGAGCAGTTCCGCACCTGGCAGGCGTCGCTCGAGGTCGTCCCCGCGATCGCGTCGCTGCGCGCGCGCGCCGAGGAGATCCGACGTGCCGAGCTCGCGAAGGCGGAGTCGCGTCTCGGAAAGCTGTCCGACGCAGAGCGGCGCGCCGTCGAGTCGGTGACGGCGCAGATCGTGAACAAGCTCCTGCATCTGCCGACGGTGCGTATGAAACAGGCAGCCGCGGCAGCCGAGGGGGTGGTCTATGCTGACGCGGTGCGCCACCTCTTCGGCCTGGAGGACGAACGGTGAGGACGGCCGCGCGCTCGTTGACCGGTCGACCGCTTCCGGTCCAGGCGCCCACGGCGTTCGTTCGCATTCGCCCGCGGGGCAAGAGCTGCGGCGAAGCGCGCGCGGGTCGGAGACGGTGTGGCGCTGATCCGCGTCGGGTCTCGCGGCAGTAGGCTCGCGCTCACGCAGGCGGAGCTCGCAGGCGAAGCCCTCCGCACCGCTGCGGGGTCACCCGTCGAGATCGCGCTCGTTCCGATCACGACTGCCGGCGACAAGGACCGGACGAAGCCGTTCGGCGAGATCGGTGCGCGCGGCGTGTTCGTCAAGGAGCTCGAGGAGGCGCTGCTCGAGGGTCGGATCGACGTTGCGGTGCACTCGGCGAAGGACATGACCTCGACGGACGCCGCGGGGCTGGCGGTCGGTGCGTACCTGCCGCGCGAGGATCCGCGCGACGCGCTCTGCGGCACGGACTCTCTGCGACCCGGGATGCGCATCGGCACGGCGTCTGTTCGACGGCGTGCACAGCTGCTCGCGCTCGAGCCGGACCTGCAGATCGAGCCGATGCGCGGCAACATCGACACACGACTGCGCAAGCGGGTGGAGCGTGGGCTCGATGCGATCGTCCTCGCCGCCTGCGGGCTCGACCGGCTCGGCCTCTCCGCTGAAGCCGGGTATCGCTTCGATCCGGACGAGCTGCTGCCCGAGGCGGGTCAGGGCGCGCTCGCCCTTCAGGTGCGTTCAGGAGAGGAACGTCTGGTCGCTGCGATCGACGACCCGGAGACGCGTCGTCGCGTGGAAGCCGAGCGCGCGTGCATCGCGGAGGTCGGCGGCGGCTGTCTCGCGCCGGTCGCAGCCCACCACGACGGCGAGCGGCTGACGGCTCTCGTGGCCGCGGAGGATGGCTCGTGGATCGAACGCGTCACCGGCGACGATCCCGCGGAGCTCGGCCGCAGGCTCGCGGAGCTCGAGTCGGCGCGGGTGTCGTGAAGGTCGTGGTGACACGCGCGCGCGAGCAGGCCCGGCCGCTCGTCGAGCGGCTCGAGGCGCTCGGGCTCGAGGTGGTCGAGTGCCCTCTGATCGAGATCGAGCCGTTCGACGAGCCACATGCGATCGACACGAGCGGGTACGACTGGGTGGTCGTGACGAGCCCGAACGGCGCAGACCTCTTCGCCCGCCGCCGATCCGGCAACCACGCGCGGATCGCCGCGGTGGGGCCGGGGACGGCGGAGACGCTTCAGGAGCTCGGGATCGAGCCCGACCTCGTGCCGCGCGTGTCGACGCAGGAGGGACTCGCGGACGAATTGCCGCGTCCGGCCGGCCGCGTGCTCTTCGTCGGCGCCGAAGGGTCGCGGCGCGTGCTCGTGGACGCCCTCGACGCGGACTTTCTCCCGCTCTACCGGACGAAGCTGCTGACGCCGCCCGCGCCGAGCGGTGACCTGGTGGTGTTGGCCTCGGGCTCGGCGGCTCGCTCGTTCGCAGCGCTCGGTGCTCCGCTCCCCGCGGTGTCGATCGGCCCCCAGACGACCCGTGCCGCGCGCGCGGCTGGGCTGGAGGTCGTCGCCGAGGCCCGGACCCACGACCTCGACGGGCTGGTTGACGCCGTCGCACAGGCATGTTCGTCACGTTCCTGAGCGACTTCGGCCTGCGGGACGACTTCGTCGGCACGTGCCACGGGGTGATCAAGCGGATCGCGCCCGACGTGCAGATCGTCGACATCACCCACGGGATCCCCGCGCGCTCGATCGTGCAGGGCGCGCTCGTGCTCGCGAACACGGTTCCGTACATGCCTCAGGGCGTGCACCTCGCGGTGGTCGACCCCGGCGTCGGCGGACCACGACGTGCGCTCGCGCTCCGCGACGGCGATGGCCGCCTCTACGTGGGGCCGGACAACGGTCTGCTCTTGCCGGCGGCGGAGAGCGCGGGCATCGCCGACGCGCACGAGATCGTCAACCCCGAATACGCACTGTCACCCGTGTCGCGGACCTTCCACGGCCGGGACATCTTCGCGCCCGCGTCGGCTCACCTGGCACGCGGGCTCGCGCTCGAGGAGCTCGGACCGCCGATCGATCCCGGCGCGCTCGTGCGGCTCGAGCTGCCACGCGCCGAGCTGCGCCCCAACCGGATCTCGGCGACCGTGCTCTACGTCGACGCCTTCGGCAACGTCCAGCTGAACCTGACGCGTGAGCACCTCGCCGAGGCCGGGGTGCAACCGGGCGCGCGCATCGAGCTCGAGCTCGCGGGACAGCGCTACTACGCGATCGCGGCGCGCACATTCTCCGACGCGCGCCCCGGCGACCTGATCCTCTACGAGGACTCGTACGGCAACGTCGCGGTCGCGATGAACTCCGGCAACGCGGCGGAGACGATCGGCGCCCGCGCGGGGCAGGACGTCCGGATCAACCTGGACGTGCCGTGAGGGACTGGAAGCAGCGGCTCGGCCGGAGCTACGCGCGGTTCGCGACGAACGTCGCCGTGCGCTTCCCGCGACTCTGGCCGCTCGTCCGTCCACTGATCCGCCGGCAGTTCGACCTGCTCGCGCCGGTCTGGGACACGATGCGCAGCCCCGACGCGTTCTCGCCGCTCGAGGCGGCGCTCGCCACGGTGGAGGGACCCGCCGAGGCGGCGCTCGACGTCGGCACCGGGACGGGGGCGGCCGCGCTCGCGATCGCGGAGCGTTTCCCGGGCGCCCGCGTGGTCGGCGTCGACATCGCGCCGGAGATGGTCGAGCGCGCGCGGCAGAAGGCACGCGACAACGAAAAACTCTCGTTCGAGGTCGCGGACGCGTCGGCGCTGCCATACGACGACTCGTCGTTCGACCTCGTCACCGCCGCGAACATGATCCCGTTCTTCGACGAGCTCGCGCGCGTCGTCCGTTCGGGCGGGTCGCTCGTCCTCGCGTTCTCACTAGGCCCGCAGACGCCGATCTATGTCACCCCGCAGCGCATCCGAAAGGAGCTCGGCGCCCGGGGATTCACGGAGTTTGCGGAGATCGACGCGGGCCGCGGCTCGGCCCTCGTGGCGCGGAAGCGTTAGATTCCAGCGAAAGAGACGTTCGCGACACGGAGCACCGGTCCGGACGTCTCTT
>JBDTVA010000011.1:0-12221 GCA_040007455.1 Actinomycetota bacterium
TGGATGCGGTCGCCGACCGCTGGAACGTCTTGCGCCACCCCTTCTACGAGCGCTGGGAGTGCGGAGGACTCAGCCGCGACGACCTCGCCTACTACGCCGGCGAGTACCGGCACGCGGTGACCGCGCTCGCGCGTCTCGCCGCCTCCGCCTCCGACGCCGGCCACGCTGCCGAGGAGGCCGCGCACGTCGCGATCTGGGACGACTTCACAGCTGAGCTCGACGCCGACCTCGACCGCGAGCCCCGCGCCGAGACTGCCGCCTGCGCCGAGGCGTGGAGCGGGACCGGCGTCGAGGGCGCCGCCGCGCTCTTCGCGATCGAGTCCGCGCAGCCGGCGATCTCCCGCACGAAGCTCGAAGGGCTCACGCGCTGGTACGGCTTCGAGCCGAGCTCGAAGGGCACGCGCTACTTCGAGCTGCACGCCGAACGGGACCACGAGCATGCGGAGCTCTCGCGTCGCGTCCTCGAGCGCGCCCGCCCCGAGGACGAGGACGGCATCGTCGCCGCGGCCGAGCGCGCGCTTCGCGCGAACTGGGAGCTGCTGGACGGCGTCGAGCAGTTCGCCGGGGCGCGGTCGTGAGGAACCGGCGGGAAGAAGGGGTCGGGCTCGACGCGCTCTGGCGCGGGCTGCCCGGGCACCCGATCCATCCGCCGCTCACCGACATCACCGTCGGGACCTACACGTTCGCGCTCGTGGCGGCGACCGCAGACGTACTCGGGATCAGCACGAACGCGGCGACCCACGCGTGGTGGCTCGCGCTCGTCTTCGGGCTCCTCTCGACGCTCGTCACGGCCACGACCGGCTTCGTCGACTGGCTGCGGATTCCCACCGGCACGCCGCTCTGGCGGACGGCGACGGCGCACATGATCGCGATGCTGCTCGCAAGCGGGGTGTTCCTCGCCGCGGTGGTCGCCGGCAAGGGGTCCTTCGACTCCGGGAACGTCGAGACCGGGCCCTACGTGCTCACGATCGCGGCCTGGCTCCTGCTGATCGTCGGCGGCTGGCTCGGCGGCAGCGTCGTGTTCGTGCACGGCATGCGCGTCCTGAACCTCGTCGACGAGCCGGCCGGCAAAGCGGCTGCGCCGGTGGCGACCCCTGAGAAGAGCGAGGCCGAGGGCGCCTAGCGCCCCCGGCCTCCGTACGTCCTACGCCTTGACCGCGACGAGCCCGAGTTTGCTCTCGAGCGCGCCCTTGGGCTGCGCGCCGACCGCGACTCCCGCGGGCTCGCCGCCCTTGAAGATCATGATCGTCGGGATCGAGACGATCCCGAACCGAAGAGCGATGTCCTGCTCCTCGTCGATGTTCACCTTCACGACCTTGAGCTCGTCCTTGCGCTCGTCCGCGATCTTCTCGAGCACCGGGGCGACGGCATGGCACGGGCCACACCACTCTGCCCAGAAGTCGACGATCACCGGCTGATCGCTCTGCAGGACCTCCTGCTCGAAGGTCTGGGTTGTCACTGCTTCCAAAGTGCTTCCTTTCTCGATTGCCGTACAGGTATTCAAACGCCTGGGTAGGACGGGTTGTTCCCAGGACGGGCCACCGCTAACGCCCGGCCTACAATCGGAGCCATGCCGCCCTTCGAGCCGCTGCCGCCCGTCTTCGACAACGCCCTCGAGCTGGAGATCCTCGAGCTCTGGGACCGGGAGGGCACGTTCGACCAGCTGCGCGAGCGGAACCAGGGCGGCCCCAAATGGTCGTTCATCGACGGCCCGATCACGGCCAACAACCCGATGGCCGCGCACCACTGCTGGGGCCGGACGCTCAAGGACGTGTTCCAGCGTTACAAGGCGTTGCGCGGCTTCGATCAGCGGTACCAAAACGGCTTCGACTGCCAGGGGCTCTGGGTGGAGGTCGGCGTCGAACGCGCGCTCGGCCTCAACTCGAAGCAGGAAATCGAGGAGTACGGGCTCGCGGAGTTCGCGCAGCGGTGCAAGGAGCGCGTCGCGGAGTACAGCGAGGTCATCACCGAACAGTCGAAGCGCCTCGGCATGTGGATGGATTGGGACAACGACTACTACACGTTCTCGGACACGAACATCGAGTACATCTGGCGCTTCCTCAAGGAGGTGCACGAGCGCGGCTGGCTGTACCTCGGACATCGTTCGACCGAGTGGTGCCCGCGGTGTGGCACGTCTCTCTCCCAGCACGAGCTGATCAACTCGTACGAGGAGATCACGCATCCGTCGCTCTTCGTTCGCTTCCCGCTCAACGAACGGGCCGACGAGTCACTCGTGATCTGGACCACCACTCCCTGGACGCTGCCGGCGAACGTGGCTGCCGCGGTGAAGCCGGATGCCGAGTACGGCCTTCGCGCGAATGGTGACTGGGTTGCCGTCGCGCGCTATCCCGACGACGACTTCGTCCAGCGCGTTCGCGGTGACGAGCTCGTCGGGCTCGAGTACGAAGGGCCCTTCGACTACTTGCCCGCGCAGGCGGGCGTCGTGCACCGCGTGATCCCGTGGGACGATGTCACGCTCGAGGAGGGAACCGGCATCGTGCACATCGCTCCCGGCGCGGGATCGGAGGACTTCGAGCTCTCGAAGGTCCACGACCTGCCGGTCCTCGCGCCGATCGACGAGGCCGGTCGGTTCTACGGTGACTACGGCGAGTTCGAGGGCCGCAGCACGGAAGACGTCGAGACGCCGGTCGTCGTCGAGCTCGACCGGCGCGGCCGCATCGTCGAGCACGGCTCGATCATCCACAGGTACCCGGTCTGCTGGCGCTGCGCAACGCCGCTCGTCTTCCGAATCGCCGACGACTGGCTGATCGCTTGCGACGAGGTCAGGGAACAGATGCTCGCCGCCAACGCCACCGTCGATTGGACGCCCGACTTCTACTCGAAGCGGATGGACGACTGGCTGCGGAACATGGGCGACTGGAACATCTCGCGGCGACGCTACTTCGGCCTCCCGCTGCCTTTCTATCCGTGTGAGTGCGGAAGGCTGAACGTCGTCGGCTCCCTGGCCGAGCTCCGCGAGCACGCGACGGCCGGTCTCGACCAGCTCGAGGAGCTGCACCGTCCGTGGGTCGACGAGGTCACCATCGCGTGCGAGTCGTGCGGAAGCGACGTGCGCCGGGTCGCGGAGGTCGGCGACGCGTGGCTGGACGCAGGCATCGTCCCCTTCTCGACGCTCGGGTGGCAGAACGATCAGTGGCGCAAGGGCGGTTACGCCACCGGCGCTTCCGAGGGGCTTTCCGGGGCCGACCTCCCGGATCACGCGTACTGGGAGAAGTGGTTTCCCGCCGACTGGGTCTCCGAGATGCGCGAGCAGATCAGGCTCTGGTTCTATTCGCTCTCGTTCATGTCCGTCACGCTGACGGGGCGCTCGCCGTACTTGTCCGTGCTGACGTACGAGAAGCTGCTCGACGAGAACGGCCGAGAGATGCACCGGTCCTGGGGCAACGCGATCGATGCCGCCGAGGCACTCGACAACATGGGCGCCGACGTCATGCGCTGGCTCTTCTGCGGCCAGGTTCCGAGTCAGAACCTCAGGTTCGGCTACGGGCCGGCCGGTGAGATCAAGCGTCGCCTGCTCACGCTCTGGACCTCCGTCGGCGGCTTCTTCGTGCCCTATGCGAACATCGCCGGCTTCGCACCGTCGTATGCTGAGCTCGAGTCACCGTCGCCGTCCGAGCATCCGCTCGACCGCTGGCTGGTCGCGCGCACCGCGCAGCTCGTCGCCGAGGTCACCGACGCGTACGAGCGCTTCTGGACTCCGGGCGTGACGCGCGCCTTCGAGGCGTTCGTCGACGATCTCTCGAACTGGTACATCCGCCGCTCTCGCCGCCGGTTCTGGGACGGAGACGAGGCCGCTCTGCGGACGCTCTGGTACGCCATCGTGCAGTCGCTCCGGGTCGTCTCGCCGGTGATGCCGTTCCTGACCGACCACCTCTGGCGCAACCTCACCGGGCCGACCGACGGCGCTCCGGCCTCCATTCACCTCATGCCGTGGCCGGAGCCCGGCGACGCCGACGAGACGCTGCTCGCCGACGTGGCGGCCGTGCGCCGCGTGGTCGAGCTCGGGCGGCAGGCGCGGTCGAGCTCGGGGATCAAGCACCGGCAGCCGCTGCGGCGTCTGGTCGTGCAGGGCGTGGAGCTGCGAGACGGCCACGTCGACGAGATCGCCGACGAGCTGCGCGTGAAGGAAGTCGTCTTCGGCGAGGTGGAGGCGACCGAGCTGCGCGTGAAGCCGAACCTGCCGAGGCTCGGGCCGAAGCTGGGCAAGGAGCTCGGCGCGGTGCGCGCTGCGCTGCAGGCCGGTGACTTCGAGGAGCTCGGCGAGGGTCGCTTCCGCGCTGCCGGGCACGAGCTCGACCCGGACGAGGTGCTCGTCGAGCGGCACGGGCTCGAGGGCTGGGCGATCGCCGCCGACGACGGGCTGACCGTCGCGCTGGACACTTCGGTCGACGCCGAGCTCGAACTGGAGGGACAAGGCTTCGACCTGATCCACAGGCTGAACTCGATGCGCAAGGACGCCGGCTTCGAGCTCACAGACCGGATCAAGGTCACCCTGCCGCGCGAGCTCTCTGGCCTCGTCGAGCAGCACGGCGACTGGATCGCGCGAGAGGTGCTCGCGCTGAGCATCGAGCTCGGCGACATCGACGAGCCGCAGCTCGCCAAGGCGTGAACTGGAACCGCATCGTCGTCGCAGGGATCGCGGTGCTCGCGCTCGTCGTCGTGTTCGACTCGTTGCAAAGCGCTGACGTGCCGGCGCGCCGGGACTCGCTCGGTGACTATCGGATCGATCTCGCGAGCTCACGCGACGGGAGCGCGCTCCCGGTCCCCCTCTTGCTCGGAGCGTATCCCGGGTCGCGCCCCGCTTCTCTCGCCGTTTCGAAGGTTGCGATCGACGCCGACGGCGTGGTTGCCGTGGGCGTGTCGCATGTTCCCGGAAACCGGCCGGCCACCGCTGCGATCGAGCTCTGGCGTGGTGAAGAGCACCTGCGCTCCTTCTCGGTGCCTGCGGGTTCTTTTTCGCGCGGCCTCTGGTTCGCCGGCGACGGCGCGGCGATCGCGACCGTCGGCTGGGACGGGCGCGGCTACCTCTACGACCTCCGCGGCCGCCGTATCGACGACACCGCCTACTTCGCGTACGAGACCGGATGAAGCGCTGCGGCTGGGTCCCGCCGGAGATCCCGGAGTACGTCGCGTACCACGACGAGGAGTGGGGGGTCCCCGTCCACGACGACCGCGTGTTGTTCGAGTTCCTCACGCTCGAGGGTGCGCAGGCAGGTCTGTCGTGGCTGACGATCCTGCGCAAGCGTGACGGCTACCGCCGCGCGTTCGACGACTTCGACGCGGCGAAGGTCGCGCGTTACACGCCGAAGCGGGTCGAGAAGCTGCTCGCCGACCCGGGGATCGTGCGCAACCGATTGAAGGTCGAGTCGACCGTGAACAACGCGCAGCGCGTCCTGGAGCTCGACGTCCCGTTCTCCGAGCTCCTCTGGTCGTTCGTCGGCGGCGAGCCGAAAGTCAACCGCTGGAAGACGACGGGCGAGATCCCGGTGGAGACGGTGGAGTCGAAGGCGATGTCGAAGGAGCTGAAGCGCCGCGGGTTCCGGTTCGTCGGACCGACGGTCTGCTACTCCCTGATGCAGGCCGTGGGGCTCGTGAACGACCACACGGCCGAGTGCTTTCTCAGTCGCCCGCGATGAAAAAGACCCAGCGTCCGTCGGGGCGGATCCCCGCGCGCCAGCCGAGGTAGCCGACCTCGGCCAAGCCCTCGGGCACGAGGTCGCCGAGCAGGCTCAGCTCGTACTCGCTCATCTCGCCGGGCTCCTTGTCGTACGCGAAGGGCCAGACGAAGATCCCCTGCGAGAGCACGTACGGCAGCCGCAGCACGCGCGCGAGCGTGTCGATCGGGTCGGTGCCGGTCTGCTCCTTGGCCGAGCGCCAAAACGCAAGCGCGCCGCCGGGCACGTTCTCGCCGAACGTGTACCGGAACTCGCTGGGCTCGATCAGCGCCTCGAGCGCCTGCTCGTCGTGCGCCTCGGCCGCCGCGAGCAGCGCAGCGTGCGTCTGCGCGACCGGCTCGGGGAGCCCGCTCACCGCCACCGGCTCCGGCTCGAAGAACGCGATCGTGCTCGCCGCGTGATCGACGACCGACCGGTAGCGAAGCGTCTCGCCGGGCTGTGCCGTCGTCTGGATCACGATCGCCCCGCCGCCGTCGCGGCGCAGGAGGTACCCGTAGGTGCGCGTGCCCTTTGCGCTTAGGCCCTCGCCCGTCGAGACGAGCTCGAGCCGGAAGCCCTGGTGCCCGCCGATCGTCACCTGCTGCCGGACGTCGGTCTTCGCGAAGCGCGTGTCGATCAACGAGGCGAGCGCCGCGTCGAACGGCTGCTCCTGCGGCAGGACCTCGAGCGCCGTGCCCCCGAAGTCGCTGTCGGCCGGGACGGTGAACGGCTCCGGCTCGAAGAAACGGCACGCCAGCTCGCCCGTCGCCGTGCTCCAGTCGGAGGGGTACTGGACGTCGTAGCCCGCGGTGCCGTCGACGCAGTGGCTCCATTCCTGCCCGAGATCCTGCGAGTCGCGGAGCAGGTAGCCCCCTGCGGCCGCGAAGAACATGAGCGCGATCACGCCCAGGACGGCAGCGGCGGTCCTTATCGCTGCGCCTCGGCGAGGGCGAGCTCGCGGCGGAGCTCGACCGGAAGGCGGAACTCGACGTCTTCCTCGACGAGCCGGTACGGCGTGATGTCATCCACCCCTCGCGCGCGGAACCAGTCGCACACGCGGGTGACGAGCTTCTCCGGTGCCGACGCACCCGACGTCACCCCGGCGGTCTCGACCCCGTTGAGCCATTCCTCGCGGATGTCGGATTCGTCGTCGATCAGGTACGAGGCGACCCCGCTGGCGCGTGCAACTTCCACCAGCCGGTTCGAGTTCGAGGAGTTGCTCGAGCCGATCACGAGCAAGAGCTGGATCTCGCCGAGCATCTCCTTGACCGCCCACTGCCGGTTGGACGTCGCGTAACAGATGTCCTCCCGCTTCGGTGCGTGCACGTTCGGGAAGCGGCGCCGGAGCACCTTGATGATCTCACCGGTCTCGTCGACCGAGAGCGTCGTCTGCGTGATGTACGCGAGCTTCGCGTCGGCGGGGAAGTCGAGCGCTTCGGCGTCCTGCACCGACTCGATCAGGACCGTCGCCTCCGGCGCTTCACCCATCGTGCCCTCGACCTCCTCGTGTCCGGCATGACCGATCAGCAGGACGGTGTAGCCCTCGGCTGCGAAGCGCCGTGCCTGCGTGTGCACCTTCGTCACGAGCGGGCACGTCGCGTCGATCGTGTTCAGCCCGCGCGCCGCGGCGTTCGTGTGCACGACAGGCGCGACGCCGTGTGCCGAGAAGACGATCGTGGCGCCCTCCGGGGCTTCCTCTTCGCTGTCGATGAAGATCGCGCCGCGCTCTTCGAGCTCCCGCACGACGTGCGCGTTGTGGACGATCTGCTTGCGGACGTAGATCGGGGCGCCGTAGTGCTCGAGAGCGAGCTCGACCGTGTCGACGGCGCGCTCGACCCCGGCGCAGTAGCCGCGGGGAGACGCGAGGAGCACGCGCTTGACCACAGACTCACCCTAGCCAGAGAAATGGAAAGGCCGGCTGCTTCGGGGGGGTCGGTGCAGCCGGCCTCTTCAGAGTGCTCGCCGCGGTCTGTAAGCCAGACGGCCGCGGTTCGCATCGCCCAGTGGCGTCCAAGCTAGCGAGCGGGCTCCCGGGCCACAATGGGCCGTTCGGCCCATCTTTTGAAGCCGCAGGAGTGAGCTGCGCGGGCGGGAAATCGCCCTAGAATCCGCACGAAAGCCCAGTGACAACCGAGCAGCAGGCCATCTGGTTGAACGCGGTCCCCCTGCTCGCGCTCGGGGTCGTCTACCTCGCCGCGGGGGCCTCCCTCGTGCCCGCCCTGCTGCGGGCGCGACACTCCGTGCGGGAGCTCGAGCTTGCGCTCGCGCTCGTGTTCCCCTGTGGTGGCGCCGCGGCGGTCGTCTTCGGGCTGCTCGTCCTCCGCGACCGAGAGCCCGTCGGCGGCTCGGGCTGGCCGGGGTTCGCTGCGACCTTGCTCGCGCTCGTGCCCGCGCTCATCCTGTTCGCGCGATTCCGTGAGCGAACGCTGCTGCTCACCGGGCCGGGCCTCACGCGCGCGGCCGGCCGCCTGCGCGACGCAGCCACGATCGTCGAGGCGTCGCACGAGGTCGTCGAGCGCGCAGCGTCGGTCGCCCGCACGGAGTTCGCCGCGCTCATGCTCATCGACGCCGCCGGTGCAGAGGCTCATGGCGTTGTCGCGATCGACCGCGGCGAGGCCGTCTCGTGGTTCCCCGACGTTCGCCTCGACCTCCGTAACGAGCCGTCCGGAGTCGCCAGCGCGTATCACGATGCTGCCGCGTTCGCCGTCTACGACGCGCAGGCCTCACAGCGAGTGAGTGCACGGCTCGTGGAGGCCACCGGAGCGAGGAGCCTCGCGTACGTTCCACTGATTGCAGACCAGCGCGTGATCGGCGTGCTCGTCGTCGCGGCGACGACCAAGCAGCGCGCGTTCCCGGGCGACGTTCTGGCCGAGCTCCAGACGCTCGCCGCGGAGGCCGCTCTCATGCTCGACCGGCTGCGCGGTCCGGACGACGATCGCGAGTTGGTTGTCTCGCAGCTCGCCGCTCGGATCCGCACCGAATCGAACCTCGACGCGGTGCTCGCGCATGCGGTCGCCGTCGTCGCGGAGGCGCTGCGTGCACAACGGTGCTTCGTCCGGCTGGGCGAGCCCGGCGGCGCGATGACGGTGAAGGCGCAGTGGCACGACGACGCTGTCGAGCCGATCGGCGACTCGAGCTTCGCGCGCCTCGCTGTCTCGAATCTCGCGATGCGGGATCGCTCGACCGTCGCGCTCTCCGACGTCGCCACGGCTTCGGAGCTCGAAGACGCCGCGCAGGGCGGGCGCCAGGGCCTGCTCGAGCTCGGTTCGCGGGCGGTCCTTGCGACGCCGATCATCGTCTTCGACCGGCTGATCGGCGTGTTGGCAGTCCACCGGGACGTGCCGGGAGCGTGGCGAGCCGCGGACGTTGCGTTCCTCGAGGCGGTTGCGCGGGAGCTCGGGCTCGGTCTCGACACGGCCCGGCTCCTGGCGGACAACGAGCTTCGGCTCCTGCGCCAGACCGCGCTGCTGCACGCCGCCCAGACGCTGACGGGCGAGCTGGAGCTTCGTGGCGTCCTCGGCGTGCTCGTCAGCGAAGTCGTGCAGCTGCTCGGCGCGGACGCGGCGGACTGTTGGCTTTTTGACGAGCGCCGGCGGACCCTCGAGTGCCGCGCGGTCCACGGCCTGCCCGAGAGCGAGCTCGGCCGAGAGATCGTTCCCGACGGGACGGTCGGCGATGCGATCACGGCGCGGCGGCCGGTCCTCAAGCGCGACTTCGCGCGGACCGAGGAGCCGGTCCCGTCGGTGAGCTACCGCGAGTTCGAAGACGTGATGGTCGCGCCGATCGCCGTCTTCGACGAGGTGCGAGGCGTACTCGGTGTGTGCTCGCGGACCGCCGGCCGCTTCGACGAGCAGGGGCTCGAGCTGCTCGAAGCGTTCGCGGCGCTCGCGTCGCTGGCGCTGCGGAACGCCGAGGCATTCGAGGAGAGCTCGCGCCAGGCGCGGATCCAACGCGGCTTCTACCGCATCGCCTCCGTGCTCGTCGAGTCGCTCTCGCTCTCGGCGACGCTGGATGCCGTCGCGCAGGCGGCGGGTGAGGCGTTCGGCGCTGCGTTCACCGCCGTCGTGATGCCGAACGCCGGTGCGCTTCGCCTCGCCGGCGGGCACGAGCTCCCAGCCCCGCTCGTGGCTGCCCTCGAGAGCGGTCTCGACGGCGAGTCCGGGTTCCGGCACGCCTCCGAGGAGCGTCGCATCCTCGCGTCCTCGCACCTCGCGACGGACGACCGCTTCGCCGGCCGCTGGCGCGCGCTCGCGGAGGAGTGCGACTTTCGCTCGCTGCTCCTCATCCCGCTCGACGTCGCGGGCGAAGATGCAGCCGGGCTCGTGCTCGTCTTCTTCGCCGACGAGCACTCGCAGCGCGACGAGGACATCGAGCTCGCCCGCCACCTCGCAGGTGCTGCGCGTGGAGCGCTCGAGCGGAGCGGCTTGTTCGAGGGGGAACGGACGTCGCGGGCGCTCGCGCAGCAGCTTGCGCGAACGGGCAGCGCGCTCGCGACCGAGCTCGACCCCGCGGCGGTGCTCGACGAGGTCGTCCAGCAGGCTCCGGAGCTGCTCGGGGCCGATGCGTGTGCGATCAGGATCGTCGACGGCGACGAACTGCTGGTCACCGCCGTCGCGGGGAGCGACGCAGAGGTGGCGCTTGGAGTTCGTAGCGAGACGGCGGGGTGGCTCTCGGGAGAGGTCGCGCAGTCGCGCCGGGCGGTCGCGATCGAGGATGCCTCGTCCGACGCGGCGCTGCTCGCCTCGGACGCGGTGCTGGCCGCCGGCTACACCGCATATCTCGGCGTCCCGCTCGTCGGGCCGGAGAGCTCGCTCCTCGGCGTGATCGCGGTGTACGGGCGTGGCCCGCGGCGCTGGCGGCCGGAAGAGATCGAGGCGCTGCTCGCGCTCGCGGCGAACACCGCGGCCGCGCTCTCGAACGCAGAGCTCTACCAGCGCGTCGCGCTCGAGAAGGAGCGCAGCGCGGCGATCCTCGAGAACATCGCGGACGGGATCGTCGCGCTCGATCGCGACGGGAACGTCGTGCTCTGGAACCGAGCGGCCGAGCAGGTGACCGGCGTCCCGGCCGCGGAGGCGCTCGGGCGTTCGCCGCAGCAGGTCCTCGGCCGGGCGTTGAGCGGCGCGCCGCTCGTGCCGATCGCGCGCGGCGGCGGCGAGATCTGGCTCTCGGTCACCGAGGCGGTCATGCGCGACCCCGCAGGCCAGGTCGCGGGGCGCATCCACGCCTTCCGCGACATCTCTGCCGATCGGTTCGTCGAGGAGATGAAGTCCGAGTTCGTCTCGACCGTCTCGCACGAGCTCCGCGGCCCGCTCACCTCGATCTACGGCTTCGCCGAGACGCTTCTGCGCGAAGACATCCTGTTTGGCGAGGAGGAGCGCCGGGTCTTTCTCGGGTACATCTCGTCGGAGTCGTCGCGGCTGACGGGCATCGTCGACCAGCTGCTGAACGTCGCCAGGCTCGACACCGGTGACCTGCACGTCAACCTGCTCCCGACGGACGTGCGGCCGCTCGTGACCGAGGTTGTGACGTCCGCGGAGGAGAGCGTCGCGCACAGCTTCGTGCTCGAACTCCCGCCGGAGCCGCTCGCCGCCGAGGCGGACGCGGACAAGCTGCGTCAGGTGCTCGCGCACCTCGTCGACAACGCCGTCAAGTACTCGCCCGACGGCGGTCGCGTCACCGTCGCCGCTCGGCGGAAGAGCGACACGGTGGAGTTCCAGATCGCCGACGAGGGAGTCGGGATCCCGGAAGCCGAGCACGACCGGATCTTCCGGAAGTTCTACCGCGCCGACCAGGAGCGGGGCGGGACCGGCCTCGGTCTCTTCCTCGCACAGGGGCTCGTGACCGCGATGGGCGGCAGGATCAGGGTCGAGTCGTCCGAGGGGGAAGGTTCGCGCTTTGCGTTCGAGCTTCCGGCGGCGCGGGTATAGGCGCCCGGATCCCGGGCCCGATGACCAACGTTCTCGTAATCGACGATGAAGCGCCCATCCGGCTGCTCTGCCGGGTGAACCTCGAGGCCGAGGGGATGAAGGTCGCGGAGGCGTCGGACGGTCCGTCGGGGCTCGAGAAGGCTCGCGCGAACCCGCCCGACGTGATCCTGCTCGACGTGATGATGCCGGGCCTGGACGGTTGGCGCGTCGCGGAGCAACTCGTCGACGACCCGGCGACGAGAGGGATTCCGATCGTCTTCCTGACCGCGCGCGCCGAGTTCCGCGACCGCGCGAAGGGGCTCGACATCGGCGGCGTCGACTACATCACGAAGCCGTTCAACCCGCTCGAGCTCGCGCCGCTCGTGCGCGACCTCCTCGCACGGATCGACCGCGGCGAGCGCGACCAGCTCCGGCGCGAGAAGCTCGCGGACCTCGAAGCGCTGATGGAGGAGTAAGAGCGCGCTCGGTGTAGGCGCTGCGAGAGCGGCCGCGAAGCGGCCGCCTTTAGGGGTCTTTGCGCGTCGCGGATCCGCGTGAGCGGATTCGCGACTTGCGCAACAAGTACTAGCGGCCGGCGAAGTTGGCGGTCACGACAGAGGTGCCGCCGTAGCCGCGAAAC
>JBDTVA010000012.1:0-11518 GCA_040007455.1 Actinomycetota bacterium
TCCCTCGCAGACGTTGTGCAGGCGGCGGAGCAGTTCGGCGAGGAGCTGGAGCGCCGCGGGGAGGAGCTCGCTTGACCACGCATCCGGCTCTGGGTCGGCCGGCTCGATCAGGAGCTCGTAGGGGACGCGGCCGGCGCGGGGGCAGGTTGCGACGAGACCGCCGCGCTCGGCGACGACGTTGTCGCGGTCCGGCTCGCCTCGCTCTGCCGTCACCGCGGGGGGCGGGCCGGGCAGCCAGACGAGCTGCGAGTGCGAGTGCGCGAGGCTTCCGCCCGCCGCTCGGCCCTCGTTGACGAGTGCGTGCAGGTAGCCGGCGGGTTCCGCCTCTCGCCGCCGTCGCCATGCCTCTGCGACGAGCGCGACCTGGTCGTCGTCGAGCTCGGCGAACGAGCGAACGTGTTCGGGGGCGTGGACGACGACCTCCTGGCGCTCGAACGCGGGGTAGAGGTTCGGGACGACACGAATCCGCCAGGGCTCGCCGATCGTGAGCGTCTCCGGCGGTGTTCGGTCCTCGTGGCCGGCGCAGAACGGGCAGGTCTCGAGCTCTTCCTGTGTCGCCGGCTCCACGTGGGGCCAGCTCGCGCCGGGCCGCTTCGAGCGACCTGCCGCGATCACGACGTGCCGACCCGAGAGCGGGTCCTCGCGGAGCTCTCCGCTCAGGTGGCCTGGCCCTGGTTGCTCTTCTCGATGAACGGCCTGAACAGGTCGATCGGTGCCGGAAAGACGATCGTGGTCGACGCCGACGGGCCGAGCTCGAGCAGCGTCTGCAGGTAGCGGAGCTGAAGCGCGATCGGCGTGTCCGCCATCACGAGCGCAGCGTCCTTCAGCCGCTCGGACGCCTGGAACTCGCCCTCGGCGGCGATCACCTTCGCGCGCCGTTCGCGCTCGGCCTCGGCCTGGCGCGCCATCGCGCGCTGCATCGACGCGGGGATCTCGACGTCCTTGACCTCGACGATCGAGACCTTGATGCCCCACGGTGCGGTGGCCTCGTCGATGATCTGTTGGAGGATCGCGTTGATCTTGTCGCGCTCCGAGAGGAGCTCGTCGAGCAGGTGCTGGCCGAGCACCGACCGCAGCGTGGTCTGCGCGATCTGCGACGTGGCGACCATGAAGTTCTCGACCTGGACGATCGCCGCCGCCGGATCGACGATGCGGAAGTACGCGACCGCGTTGACGCGTACCGGCACGTTGTCCTTCGTGATCACTTCCTGCGGCGGGACGTTGAGCGTGATCGTTCGGAGGTCGACGCGGACCATGCGGTCGATCACCGGGATCAGCAGGAAGAGCCCCGGGCCCTTCGGTGGCTGGAGCAGGCGGCCGAGCCGGAAGACGACGCCTCGCTCGTACTCGCGCGCGACCTTGATCGCGGCCGAGAGGAAGATCAACAGGAGAAAGGCGACTGCGCCGATCAGGATCAGGAAGGCCATCGAGTCCTTTCGCCGGGGTGCGCCTATCCTACGCGCCGCGCGGACGGACGACGAGCTCCAGCCCGTCCATCCGCTCGATTTCGACCTCGTCGCCCTGGCGAAGCGGCTCGCCGTTCTCCGTTCGCGCGCGCCAGAGCTCGCCGTTCACGAACACCAGCCCGTCGTCCCGGACGACGCCGCTCGTACCGGCGAGGGTGCTCGGGCCGACCGCGACGGGGCTGTCCCGGACTTGCACGATCTTGACGACGATCAGCGCCATCAGTCCCGACAGCGTTGCGGCGACGCCGATCAGCAGCGGCAGCGACACCTCGTACACCCCACCGGAGGGCTCGAAGAGCAAAAGGCCGCCGAGCACGAAGCACACGGCGGCGGCGACGGTCAGGGCCCCGTGACTCGTCACGAACGGCTCGGCGCCGATGAACACCGCCGCGAGCAGCATGAGCAGGAACCCCGCCCAGTTGACCGGCAGCACCTGCGCGGAGAAGAGCGAGATGATCAACGAGACCGCGCCGATGGTGCCCGGGAAGATCATCCCCGGGTTCCACAGCTCGACGACGATCCCGATCAGCCCGATCGAGACCATCACGAAGATCACGTTGGGATCGATCAGCAGGTCGAGGATCTGCTGCCAGAGGCTGAGCTCGACGTGCGTCACGTCGGCGTTGGCGGTCTCGAGCACGAGGCCCTTCGGCTTCGTCGTGCGCCCGTCGGCCTCGTTCAGCAGCGTCGCCAGGTCGGCCGCGATCAGGTCGATCACGTTCTCGTCAAGGGCTTCCTCAGCAGTCCAGCTGTCGCCTGAGCGCACCGCGCGCTCGCCGGCGTCCGGGTTGCGACCGTGGTCGCGCGCAAGGCCGCGCAGCTGAGCCGACAGCTTCTCGATCGCCTTCTCCCGCAGGTCGGCGGGCAGGTCCTCGCCGCCGCTCCCGACCGGCGTGGACGAGCCGATCGTCGTCTGCGGCGCCATCGCGAGGAGGTCGGCGGCCTCCGCGATGAACGCGCCCGCAGAGGTCGCCGACGCCCCCTCGGGGGAGACGTAGACGATCACGGGCACGCGGGAAGCGAGCTCGGCTTTGACGATGTCCTCCATCGACGAGACGAGCCCGCCGGGCGTGTCGAGCAGGATCACCACCGCGTCGTACCCCTCCTCGTCTGCACGCTTCAGTTGCTCCTGGACGAAGTTGCTCGTGACCGGGTTGACGTCGTTGTCGAACGCGATCGCGAGGACGCGGGCGGCCGAGGCCGCTGCCGGCGCGGCGAGCGCGGCGGCCGCCGCCACGAGCAGTAGGGAAAAGCCCCGCACAGCCGCGGTTTTCACTCGTAAGGATTCTATACGGAGGTGTCCTCGTAATGGACGGGAAAGGGTGAGGTCCGTCACTCTGGACGTTCGTGCCCCTGAAGCCCCTCTTCGTCATCGCCGTTGCTCTCGCGTTTCCCGCGGCTGCTGCCGCAGGTCCGGCCGCGGCGGTGAGAGATGTCCCACTGACCAATCGGGGAGTTGCAGACGCGCGAACGACCTTCGAGCTCGTCGGGCTGCGCTGGCGAGGCTCGGGGGCGGTGTCGTTCAGGACGCGCTCGATCGCCGGGAGCTGGAGCTCGTGGCGGCGGGCCGACGCCGAGGACGACCGACCGGACACGGGAACGGACGAGGGTCGTGCGACGCGAGCGTGGCGTCTCGGAAACCCGTGGTGGGTGGGTCCTTCCGACCGGATCGAGTATCGGCTGCGCGGGGACGTGCGAGGCCTGCGCGCGAGCTTCGTCTCGAGCCGGTCGGCCGCGGTCCCCCTTCGCAAGCTCTCTCTTGCGGGATCGCCTGCGCTTGTGCCGCGATCCGGATGGGGCGCGAACGAGGAGATCACGAGGCCGGCCTCGTTCGCCTCGGCTGTTCGCTTCGCCGTCATCCACCACACGGCGGGGACGAACGCCTACACGAGGTCCGAGTCCGCGGCGATCGTCCGCGCGATTCAGCTCTTCCACATTCGCACGAACGGCTGGGACGACGTCGGCTACAACTTTCTGGTCGACCGGTTCGGCCAGGTCTTCGAGGGCCGCGCAGGCGGCATCGAGCGACCCGTGATCGGGGCGCACGCCGAAGGCTTCAACACGGGCTCCGTCGGCATCGCGGTCATCGGAACCTACGGCGACGAGAACATTTCGGCTGCCGCACGGACGGCGATCGAGCGGTTGATCGCGTGGAGACTCGACGTCGCCCATGTCGATCCGCTTACCTCGCTCTCCTGGCTGTCAGGCGGGAATCCCCGCTTCGCCACGGGCACGGCGGTGCGGCTGCGGGCGGTCTCCGGCCACCGTGACACCGGGTTTACGAGTTGTCCCGGGGCTGCTCTGTATCGGCAGCTCCCGGCGATCGCGCTTGCCGGCGCCGGCATCGGACTCCCCAAGCTCTACGACCCGGTCGTCACGGGGACTCCCGGCGGGCTCGTGCGCTTCATGGCGCGGCTGTCGTCGGCGCGGCCGTGGACCGTGCGCGTGACCGACCCCGTCGGGACGCCCGTGGCCTCCGGCGCAGGAACCGGGCCGAACGTCGACTGGACGTGGGACGCGACCTTCGCGACGCCGACCGGCTACACGTACGCGATCGAGGCGGGCGCGGACGTGCGGCCCGCGATCGGCACCGTCGGCAAGGTTGCGACGGTGCTGACCATGACGGGCGCCCAGGCGAAGCCCGCGACGTTCACCCCGAACGGCGACAGCCAGGCCGACTCGACGCTGGTCAGCTACACGCTGAGCATCGCCTCGACGGTGACGGCGACGCTCCTGGACGCCTCGGGCGCGACGCTCGCGACGCTCTTCGTCGAGCAGAAGAAAGCGGGCCGGCAGTCGTTCAGGTTCACGGCGACGGGCGTCGCGGACGGGCGGTACTCGGTCGTTCTGAACGCGAAGGCGCCGAGCGGGCGCGAGGCGAACGCGGTCGTGCCGATCGTCGTCGACCGGACGCTCGCAGCGTTCTCGGTGTCGCCGGCGGTCTACTCGCCGAACGGCGACCGGCGGCTCGACGAGCTCGGGTTCAGCTTCGTGCTGGCCGCGCCTGCGCACATCAAGCTGGTCGCAGGCAAGGAGCTCGTGTACGAGGGCGAGCTCGGAGCCGGAGTGCAGGAGCTCCGTTGGGACGGGCGTCTGCGCGACGGGAGGTACGCGGCCGTGCTCGAAGCCACGGGACTCTTCGGCACCCGTGCGCAGACCGTGCGCTTTGCGGCCGACACGAGAGAGCCGGCCTTCCGGCTGCTCTCCAAGGCGCAGCACCGCTTCACCGTGAACGAACAGGTGACGGTGACCGGCACGGTCGGCGGCGTGCGAGTTCGGGCGGTCGTCGGGCCGGGCCGCTTCTCGCTCTCCGGGGGTCGGGGACTGATCGCGGTCACCGCCTGGGACGCGGCCGGCAACCGCACGACGATCCGTCAGCGGTAGCCGCTCACCCAGGCGTCGTGCTCGCGCTCGAGGTGGTCGAGCAGCGACGCCAGGAGCTCCGCGCGTTGGATGCGAAGCCCCGTCTCGAGCAGGAGCGAGGTCGCCGGATGCTGCGCGCGCGGTGGTAGCTCCTCCGCGGTCTGGTGCACGTTGATCCCGATCCCGAGCACGACACGTCCGTCGCGCGCCTCGGCCAGGATTCCCGCCACCTTTCGACCGCCGATTAGGACGTCGTTCGGCCACTTGACCGTCGAGGCGACGCCGGCCACCTCGGTGAGCGCCTGCGCGCACGCCCGGCCCGCGACGAGCGAGAGCTCGGCGAGCCTCGCGGTCGGGACGTCGGGGTGGAGCACGAGCGAGGCGAGGACGCTTGATCCGGGCGGCGCGACCCAGTCGCGGCCGAGCCGGCCCCGGCCCGCTGTCTGCTCGTTCGTGGCTGCCACGGCCCCCTCGGGCGCGTCGTCTCCGAGCAGGCGCTGGGTCGACCCGCAGCGTTCGACGTAGGTGTAGGGCCTGCCAAAGCGGCCTCGGAGGAGCGGAAGCACGGTCTCGGGGGCGAGCGAATCGTTCACGAGCCGTAAAGTGTGGCTGGTGCAACCGCGTCGCTCCAAGAGCCGTCCAATCAGGCAACCCCTGCGGGCGGGCTCGTCGCTCGCCTACGAGAGGCTGAGCGACCCCATCTTGGTCAAACGCGCGAAGGACGGTGACCGGCAGGCGCTCGAGGCCCTGTGCGCCCGCCACCAGCCGGCAGTCGAGAAGATCGCGCGGAGGATCCTGCGCGATCCCGAGGACGCCCGCGACGCCGCACAGGAGTCGCTGGCGAAGGTCTGCACGCGGATTCGGCAGTTCCGCGGCGAGTCGCAGTTCGCGACGTGGCTGCACCGGCTCGTCGTGAACACGTGCCGGGATGCGCTCGCGAGGAGGCGCTCGTGGGAGGAGCTGCCTGCCGACCTGACCGCGGCGCCGACCGGCGACGTCGGCGATCGCGACGAGCTCCGTGCGTGCCTGCTCGAGCTGCCGCCGGCTCAGGCCCGCGTCGTCGTCCTGAAGGACGCGCTCGGCTACTCGTTCGAGGAGATCTCGGCCGCGAGTGGGATGCCGGTCGGCACGGCCAAGTGCTACGCACACCGCGCGCGGAACAGCTTGCGCGAGCGGCTCGAGGAGCGCGTGGCGTGAAAGCGCCATTCGGGAAGGCACAGATCGAGGAGATCCTCCCCCACCGCGACCCGTTCCTCCTGCTCGACGAGGTCCTGGAGCTCGAGCCCGGCTCGCGGGTCGTCGCCCGCAAGGTCGTCACCGACGAGGACTGCGCGGGGCACTTTCCCGGCAACCCGATCATGCCGGGCGTGAAGATGGTCGAGGCGCTCGCCCAGGCCGGCGCGGTCGCCGTGCTCGTCCAAGAGGAGAACCGCGGCAAGCTCGCGCTCTTTGCGGGGATCGACGACGTTCGCTTCAAGCGCGTCGTCCGCCCCGGCGAGGAGCTAACGCTCGAGTGCTTGCTCGAGCAGGTGCGCGGCCCGATCGGGCGCGGAAAGGCGAAGGCGACCGTCAACGGCGAGCTCGCCGTTCGCGGGACGCTCACGTTCGCGGTGCAGCAATGATCGGCAAGGCGAACGGCGCGCGGATCGGGATCACGGGCCTCGGCGTGCACGTGCCGGCCAAGGTGGTGACCAACGACGACCTGGCGAAGTTCGTCGACACCACCGACGAGTGGATCATCGAGCGCACCGGCATTCGCGAGCGCCGCTTTGCGACGCAAGACGAGGCGCTCACCGACATCGCGCGGCCCGCGTGCATCCGGGCGCTCGCAAGCGCCGGCGTCGAGCCGTCGTCGATCGACCTCGTCCTCTGCGCGACGGTGACGCCGGACATGATGTTCCCGACCTCGTCTGCGCTGCTCGCGGACCAGCTCGGGATGCCGGACGCCGCGGCGTACGACCTGCTCGCCGGGTGCACGGGCTTCGTCTACGCGATCGCGCAGGCCTACGGCATGCTGGCGTCCGGGCTGTCCCGCCGCGCGCTCGTGGTCGGCGGCGACGTGCTGTCGAAGATTCTCGACTTCGAGGATCGCTCGACGCTCGTGCTCTTCGGAGACGGCGCGGGCGCGGTCGTGATGGAGCCCGTGGAGAAGGGCGGGTTCCTCGGCTTCGAGCTCGGCGCCGACGGTGGGGGCGGCGAGAGCCTCTGGCTCCCGGGCAGCGGCTCGCGGCACTTCGAGGATCCCGAGTCGTTCGTGAAGATGAACGGCCGCGAGGTGTACAAGTTCGCGACGCGCGTGCTAGTTTCGTCCGCGCAGAAGCTGCTCGACGAGGTCGGGATGACCGTCGACGACGTCGACGTCTACGTGCCGCACCAGGCAAACATCCGGATCATCGACCACGCGGCCAAGAAGCTCGGCTTCCCGCCGGAGAAGGTCGTCGTGAACGTGCAGAAGTACGGAAACACCTCGTCGGGGTCGATTCCGCTGGCGCTCGCAGACGCCGCTGCGGACGGAAGATTGAAGCCGGGGGCGAAGGTGCTGATGACAGGAATGGGTGCCGGCCTCACGTGGGGGTCGGGTCTGATCGAGTGGACGGAGGAGATGGCTGCATGAGCAAGGTCGCGTTCATGTTTCCGGGGCAGGGGTCGTTCGAGGCGGGGATGGGACGCGACGTCGCGCTCGCCGTCCCCGAGGCGATGGCGGTCTTCGACGCCGGCAGCGCCGCGTCCGGGCTCGACCTGAAGCAGCTCTGCTTCGAGGGGACCGCTGAGCAGCTCGTCGAGACCGAGCTGCAGCAGCCGGCTCTCGTTGCGACGTCGCTTGCCCTGAACGCCGCACTTCGCGCGCGCGGGATCGACCCGGACTTTGTCGTCGGCCACTCGGTCGGCGAGTTCGCGGCGCTCTCAGCTGCCGAGTCGATCTCGCCCGCAGCCGCGATCGCGCTCGTGCGCGAGCGTGGTCTCGCGATGGCGGCTGCGGCGCGCGAGCGGCCGGGCTCGATGGCCGCGATCCTGGGGCTCGCTGACGAGGTCGTCGAGACGCTGTGCCGGAAGATCGTCGGCGTCTGGCCCGCGAACTACAACTGCCCCGGGCAGATCGTCATCTCGGGCGAGGACCGCGCCGTCGGCGAATGCTGCGAAGAGGCCGAGCGCGAGGGCGCCAAACGCGCGATCAAGCTCCGCGTCTCCGGTGCGTTCCATTCGCCGCTGGTCGCGCGTGCGGCGGATCGGCTGCGTCCTGCGATCGACAAGGTCGACTTCGCCGCGCCGAAGGCGGCCTTCATGTCGACCGTCACCGCAAAGGTCGAGGAGGTGCAGCGCTATCGCACGCTGCTCGTCGACCAGCTGACCGCCCCGGTCAGGTTCACGCAGGCGGTCCGCGCGCTGATCGGCAGCGGGGTCACGGTTTTCGTCGAGGTGGGGCCGGGCAACGTCCTCAGCGGTTTACTGAAGAGGATCGACAGATCGGTCAAGACCTTCTCGGTGAACGACCTGAAGGCGCTCGACGAAGTCACCGAAGCGCTGCGTGCCTGAGTTCGCGTCCCTCGAGGGAAAGACCGCTCTCGTCACCGGCGGCTCGCGCGGGATCGGCGCTGCGGTCGCACGCGAGCTTGCGCGGGCAGGCGCGACGGTCGTCGTCGGCTACCGGTCCGGCGGGGACGAGGCCGAAGCGGTCGCCTCGGAGGTCGGCGGTCGCGCGGTGCAGGCCGACGTCTCGAACGTAGAAGACGCGAAACGTCTGGTCGAGGAGGCCGGCGAGCTCGACGTGCTCGTGAACAACGCGGGGATCACGCGTGACGGTGTGCTCGCGCGGATGACCGACGACGACTGGCGCTCGGTGCTCGAGACGAACCTCAGCTCGGTCTTCTACACCTGCCGCGCCGTCTCGCGCGGGATGATGAAGCGTCGCGGCGGCTCGATCGTCAACCTTTCGTCGATCGTCGGCTTGCACGGGAACTGGGGGCAGTCGAACTACGCCGCCTCGAAGGGCGGCATCGTCGCGTTCACGAAGTCGCTCGCGCAGGAGCTCGGCTCCCGAGGGGTCCGCGCCAACGTCGTCGCGCCCGGCTACATCAAGACCCAGCTCACCGACGCGATCCCCGAGGAGGCCCAGCAGCAGATGCTCGGGCTGACACCGCTCGGCCGCTTCGGGGAGCCGGAGGACGTAGCCCGCGCGGTACGGTTCCTGAGCTCCGACGACGCGTCGTTCATCACGGGCGAGGTCGTGGTCGTCGGCGGCGGATTGGGCATGTGATGAGCACAAACGGACGACGGAGAGTCGTGATCACGGGGCTGGGGGCGGTGACACCGCTCGCCAACGACGCGGAGACGTCGTGGTCACGCCTGCTCGCGGGCGAGTCCGGCGCCGGGCCGATCACACAGTTCGATCACACGGACTATCCGGTCCACTTCGCGTGCGAGCTGAAGGACTTCGACCCGACGGAGTGGATCGACCGGAAAGCGGCCCGCCGAATGGACCGCTTCGCGCAGATGATCCTCGCTGCCGCGCGTCAGGCCGAAGCGGATTCGGGGATCGACATCGCGAAGGAGCCCGACCGGGTCGGCGCCTCGATCGCGACCGGGATCGGCGGGCTTCGCTCGTTCCAGGATTGCTACGACGTGCTGAAGGAGCGCGGCCCCGACCGCGTCTCGCCGTTCTCGATCCCGTCGATCATCCCGAACATGGGTGCCGGTTGGGTCTCGATCGAGCTCGGCACGAAGGGACCGCTGATGTCCGAGTGCACCGCCTGCGCCGCGTCGAACATGGCGATCGGCGACGCGCTCGACGCGATTCGAATCGGCCGAGCGGACGCGATGATCGCCGGCGGCACCGAGGCTCCGGTCACTGCCGTCGGGATCGCGGGCTTCGACTCGATGCGCGCGCTGTCGCGGCGAAACGACGACCCGGCGAAGGCCTCGCGGCCGTTCGACCAGGCGCGCGACGGGCTCGTGATGGGCGAAGCGGGCGCAGTGCTCGTGCTCGAGGAGCTCGGCCACGCGCAGGCACGCGGCGCGAAGATCTACGCGGAGCTCGTGGGGTACGGCGTCTCGTCCGATGCGGCGCACATGACGGAACCCGACCCGACAGGCGAGAATCCGGCGCGCGCGATGACGATGGCGTTCGACGACGCGGGCGTCGACCCGAGCGAGATCGGCTACGTGAACGCGCACGCGACGTCGACGCCGCTCGGGGACTCGAGCGAGACGCGTGTGCTGAAGCTGGCTCTCGGCGAGGAGAACGCGCGGCAGACTCCGATCTCGTCGACGAAGGGGTCGACGGGCCACTGCTTCGGCGCAGCAGGCGCGGTCGAAGCGGTCTTCACGGTGCTCGCCGTGCGCGATCGGAAGCTCCCGCCGACGATCAACTACGACGACCCTGACCCGAACTGCGATCTCGACTACATCCCGAACGAGGCCCGCGACGCTCCGGACATCGAGGTCGCTTGCTCCAACTCGTTCGGCTTCGGTGGCCACAACGCGTGCATCGTGGTTCGCCGCTTCGCCGACTGAGCCCGGCGCCCGCCTCTGCGCGCCCCTGACCCTTCGAGCCGCGTCTCGGGACCTGGTCCCTAGTCGTGGCCGCGTCGGCCGTGTCCAGCCGCGATGAACTCGACGAATCGGGCGCGACCGTCCGAGCCGGGTTGCTCGAATAGGTCGTACAGCCGCCGGACGTCGAGGAAGCGAGGAGCCGGCACGTGGCCGGCGGCCGCCCGATAGCTGCTCCACGGCCACTCGCTCGGCTGTCGGTGCATCCCGGCACGGACCGGGTTGAGAACGGCGTAACGCACGAGCTCCCTCAGATCCTCGTCCGACACCGCCTGTCGGCAGCGGAACGGTCGCTCGAACAGGTGGCCTGCGACACCGTGGCGCCAATTGAACCGCTGCGCATGAACGCCGTTCAGGCGCTGCATACCGGCCGAGAGCGTCTGCTCCGGCGTGTGGACGACCAGGTGGTAATGGTTCGTCATTTGGCAGTAGGCGAGGACGTCCCACTCGAAACGCTCGACGACGTCGTCGAGCAACGAGAGGAACCACGAGCGATCGATCTCGTCAACGAACACGGTCTGCAGTCGGTTGCCGCGGGTCGTGACGTGAAACGAGCCACCGGCAGGCGCGATCCGAAGTGCGCGTCCCATGGCTTCGACTGTAGGCGCGGCCGACCGAACGGCGCCGAGATCGTTGCACTTTCGGCACACCTTCCCGGCCGCTCCGGCCGTGTCTACGGACCAGGTCCCGAGACGCGGCCGGAACCGCCACCGACCTCCGGCTCGCGCCGACTCGGTCGGTACCGTCGCGCGGGTGCGGATCGTGGACGTCGGAGGCAGGCTCGTCGAGGTGCAGGTGCGTGAATCGTCGCGCGCGCGGTTGCTGCGAACCGTCTGGCGCCCAGGAGAGCCTGCCGAGCTCGTCGTCCCGCTGGGGACGAGCGACCGCGCGATCGACGCCGCGCTGCGCATGCACGCGCCGTGGCTCGCGCGGCAGCTGGACGCCGAGCTCGTCCGCGTGCTCGATCCGCCGCCCCTCACGGAGCGCGAGGGCCGAAAGCTCGCTCGCGACCTCGTGAGGGAGACGGCCACGCTCGAGGCTCCGCGCATCGGTGTTCGCTACGCACGCATCGCCATCCGCGACACGCGTTCGCGCTTCGGCTCGTGCTCGTCGAAAGGCTCGCTCTCGTTCTCGTGGCGGCT
>JBDTVA010000013.1:0-10926 GCA_040007455.1 Actinomycetota bacterium
AGCGCCGCGGCGGCGGCGACCTGCGGCGCTGCGAAGGACGTGCCCTCCGCGTTGCGATAGTCGTCCGAGCCGCAAATCGAGTACCCCTGCTCCGGGCAGCTCGCCCGCAGCGCGGTCAGCTGGCGCGGGAACGTGGAGACGAGCTCCTGGCCGGGTGCTGCGAGGTCGTTGTAGATCGGGTCGCGGTTCGAGAAGAGCGGAACGGACCCGTCCTTCCCGAGTGCACTCACGCCGATCACGTGCGGAAGCGCCGCCGGATAGCTCGCGTACGGCCACGGTGACCTCGGCGCCTGGTCGGCGTTCCCCACCGCTGCGACGACGACGGCGCCGCGCGTGTAGGCGTAGCGAACCGCCGCGGCCTCGAGCGGCGAGTACGTGTCGCGACCAGCGTCCCGCGGGTCGCGCACACCCCCGAGCGAGAGGTTGATCACGCGCGCACCGTTGTCGACCGCCCAACGGATCGCGTCTGCCTCCGCCTCGAGCGAGACCAGCCGGTTCGCGCGCACGACCTTCGCGATCAGCAGCTGGGACGGGAACGCGATCCCGGCCACGCCGACCGCGTTGTTCGTCTGCGCCGCGATCAGGCCCGCGACGAACGTGCCGTGTCCCTGCTGGTCGGTCAGGGCGCTACCGCCGACGAAACTCCGCGAGCCGGCGATCCGGGAGGCGAGATCCGGGTGCGTGCCGTCGATCCCGGAGTCGATCACCGCGACGCGCGGGCCCGCGAGGGCCGGCAGCTCGGGCCAGAAGTCGAAGGCGTGGTCCTGCTCCAGGTGCCACTGTCTCGGCGCGAGCGGGTCGGTCGGCACGAACGCCACCCGACGAGAGATGTCGAGCCGCTCGACGTACTCCACGCCGGCGAGCCCGCGCAGCTCCCGCGCGGAACCCGCGTCGACGACGAGCGCGCGAAGTGCCGCGAGCTTCCGCTCGGCGCGCGAGCCCGTCGTCCGTTGGATCGCGGCGGCGACGGCGTCGAGCGACGCGTCCGGCTCGACCCCGACCGCGTAGCGGCCCGCGTCCGCGTGTCCCGGCAGGAGCAGCGCCGCGGCCGCCGCGGCGAGGAGGAGCCGCCTCACCCCGAGACGACCTGGAGCACGGGCGAGAAGCCCGCGACGAGGCCGTGCCCGGGCGCAACCCGTGCGCGGTACATGCCCGGCGTCAGGTCGAGCCGTGCCTCGAACGCGCCCGCTTCGTCGACCGACGTGGTCGCCGCGGCACGCCAGCTCGACCCGTCGAGCCGCTGGATGTCGACGCGCGCGCCGGGAATCACCGGGCGGACGAGACCGCGGAGCGACGTCGCGACCATCGCGGGCGCCAGTCTGATCCGCGGCGCGACGGAAACGCGGACCGGCGCGCCGAGGAGCTTCGCCGGCGCGGAGAGCCTGTACTCGGTCGAGACGAGCGGCTTGACCGTCGCGACGACCGCGCCGCCGGCGCCGGGCTTGAGCCGCGCGGCGGGCTCCCAGAGCGCGCCGGACACCCGCTGCTCGAGCGTGACCTGCGCACCCGCGCCGCGGGCGACGCCCTTGAGCTTGAATCGGCCGCCGTACTCGAGGGGCGCGGTCGGCGCCTCGAGCGTGAGCACGCCGACGCGGAACCACGTCGATCGCAGCCCGAGCTTCGTGCGGACGACGTCGCCCGGGACGACGACCTCGCCCTTGGTGCTCACGAGGATCAGCTCGTCGACTCGCAGCGAGGGGTTGAGCGTCACGCGCACGTCGAGCAGCTTGCCCGGAACCTTGAAGGTCGAGGCCAACTTCGCGGCCGTGAACGCGAACGGCCCCCAGGTGTGGTGAGGAGACGCGGTGTCGTACGGGTCGGGCACACCGACGAGGTAGGGAACCGCTTCGCCGCGCGACCAGACGTCTTCGATCGAAGCGGTGCGTCCCCCGGACGTCGAGAAGAAGAAGGTCGTCGCCACCTTGCCCTGGTAGAGCAGCACCTGGCCGACGGTCGCGTCGACCGCCGCGTTCGTGCTCGGTTTCTCGGCAGCGATGCCGCCGTACACCTGACTGCGCGTGTCGGCGTAGAGGTCGTACGCGCCGGTCTTGCGGACCGCGAGGGCATACGAGCGGGCGACGACGGCCTGCGCCTTCAGCGCCTCGGCCGGCCACAGGTACGGCACCTCCCGCGGGACGACGCCGTAGAGGTACTGCTCGAGCCCGACCGAGTTGACGAGCTGGAGCGATGACGTGCTCCCGTTGACCTGGAGCTGACCGCGGTACTGCTTGCCGCCGTACTTGAGCGGCGTCACGCCGGGAAGGAACACGAGCGGCGCGACGAGCGCCTTCGGCGACTGCGTCTGGTCGACCTTCACCTTCAGCGCGGGGCCGAACGCGTACGGGCCGGGCTGCAGCTGGTACACGGTCCCAGAGCCGTCGCGGACGGAGAACGCCGAGTCCGACGCGACGGCGAGCGCTTTCAGGCCCTCGCCGAGCAGCACGCGCACCCTCCCGATCGGCGCCTTGCCGAGCGTGGTCGACCGGTAGTAGTGCGCGAGGATCTGGTCGTACGGCGTGCCGCGCTGCGCGTACCCGTACGCGCCCCACTGACTCATGCCGATGCCGTGCCCCCAGCCGCGACCCGTGATGAAGAAGCTCGGTGGCGGCGCGGTCGCGCTGCGCCGCGAGGGTGCTCCCGTGCGGGCGCCTGCCAGGCTGGTCGCGGCGAGGGCGAGGCAGGTGATGAGGAGGAGCGCGCGACGAAGCATCGGCGGAAGGAGAGGCCGCGAAGGGGTCGTGATCGAGGCTAGCGCAGAAATTCGGCGACGGGAGGGCGCTTTCACGGAATCCTCACGTCTTCGGCGCTGCGCACCGAAACCCGCTATCTCCAGGCGGTCTCGACGACGGGCGCGCGTTCCTTCAGCGGCTCCCACCACTCGCGATGCGCGGTGTACCAGCGAACGGTGTCTGCGAGCCCGTCGGCGAACTCCCAGCGCGGCTCCCAGCCGAGCTCCCGCCGCAGCTTGGTCGAGTCGAGCAGGTACCGGCGGTCGTGGCCCGGGCGGTCGGGGACGATCGTTCGCAGGTCGCGCGGCTTGCCGGCCAGGTCGAGGATCGCGTCTGCCAACTCCTCGATCGACGCCTCGAGCCCCGAGCCGACGTTGTACGTCTCGCCGACCCGGCCCTGCTCGAGGACGAGCTCGATCGCGCGACAGTGGTCGTCGACGTGAAGCCACTCGCGCTTGTTCTGCGTCGCCTCGTACATCGGGAGCGGCTTGTCGTCGAGCGCGTTCGTCGCGAAGAGAGGGATCACCTTCTCGGGAAACTGGTACGGCCCGTAGTTGTTCGAGCAGTTTGTGATCGTGATCGGAAGGCCGAAGGTCTCGTAGTACGAACGCACGGCGTGGTCGGCTCCGGCCTTCGACGCGTTGTACGGAGTCCGCGGGCGGTACGGGTGGTCCTCGGTGAAGGCGTCATCGGAGTCGAGCGCGAGGTCGCCGTACACCTCGCAGGTCGAAACGTGGTGAAAGCGCGCAAGCTCGGTCGCCCGCGCCACGTCGAGCAGCGTCTGCGTGCCGAGAACGTTCGTGCGGAAAAACCGCGTCGGGTCGATCACGGCGAGGCTGTTGTGCGACTCGGCGGCGAAGTTGACGATCGTGTCCACGCGCTCGTCGCGAATGACGCGTTCTGCCAGGTCGCCGTCCGCGATGTCGCCCTGCACGAACACGATCCGGTCCTCGACGTCCTCGAGGCTGGACCGGTTGCCTGCGTACGTGAGCAGGTCGAACGCGACGACGTGGTCGTCGGGATGTCGATCGAGCCAGTAACGGACGAAGTTGGAGCCGATGAAGCCCGCGGCTCCGGTGACGAGCAGGCGCACAGGCCTAGCCTAGCTCGACGACTGCGCGACCAGCTCGGCGCCGAGCGCGCGTGCGAGCCCGACGCCGCCCCAGTTCATCACCGCGTGGTGGTTCCAGGCGAAGACCGGGCGGGCCACCGGCGCGATCGCGTTCATCCAGCGCTCGGTGGTGTGAACGCGCCAGTCGTACGTGACAGCGGTGCCGAGCGGCGATTCGAAGAGGCGGAACGTCCCGGTGCCTGCAAGCCCGCCCTCGGCCCGAGCAAGGATCAGGTGCGGCCGCCGCACCTCCTCCACCGTCGAGTTGAACCGGACCGCGTACGGGATCCTCGAGCGCCAGACGTGCCGGTAGACGGTGCCCTCGCCGTCCCCGTCACCGTGCGCGAGCTCGGTCACACTCTGCACGCCGTGCCACCACTCCGGCCAGCGCTCGATCGCGTGGATCACCTCCCAGACGCGCTCGATCGGCGCGTCGACGAGCCATGTGGTCAGGAAGTGGTAGTGAGCTTGTCCAGGCACGCGCGGAGTCCCTCACGCCAGTGCGGCAGAACAGGCGTCTCCGGTTTCTCGGAGCGAAGCACCGAGTAGGCGGGTCGCGGCGCGGGGCGGTCGAGCTCCTCGCTCGAGATCCGCCGCACGCCGGTGTCGAGACCCGCCTCCGCGAAGATCGCCTCGGCGAACTCCGCCCACGTGCACTCGCCCTGCGCGGCGACGTGGTAGACGCCGAACGGCAGCGCTACGACCTCGTTCGTAGCCTTCGCGAGGTGCCCGACGTACGTGGGCGAGCCGCGCTGGTCGTCGACGACCGCGACCTCGTCCTGCTCCGCGCCAAGCCGGAGCATCGTGCGGAGGAAGTTGTGTCCCGTCGGACCGAAGAGCCACGACGACCGCACGACCCAGGCGCGCTCGCCGGCCGCCGCCTCGCCGTGGAGCTTCGTGCGCCCGTACGCAGACAAGGGGTCAGGCCCGTCGGACTCGACGTACGGCTCGCGCTTGCGACCGTCGAACACATAGTCGCTCGAGTAGTAGACGAGCGGCGCGCCGAGCGAGGCGACGTTCTGCGTCCCGCCGACGTTCACCGCCGCGGCTTCCTGCGGGTCGGACTCCGCACCGTCGACGTCGGTCCACGCGGCCGCGTGCAGCACGAGATCCGGTGCGAGCATCGGCGGCGACGGGAGCGTGACGTCCCAGTCCTCGTGGCGCAGGGCCACGAGCTCGTCCTGCGCGAACGTGTCGACGAGCGCGCGGCCGAGCTGGCCGCCGGCGCCCGTTACGACGACGCGTCGAGATCCCGTTGCGACAGGATCGGCGACGACGTGCTCCAGAGGTTCGCGACGCGCGGGTCGTTCCACGCGATCGCGTTCTCGTCGGGGTCGGACGGGTCGTACTCCTCGGTCACGTGGTAACAGAAGAGGAGGTCGGTCAGCGCCTCGAAGCCGTGCGCGTGGTGGCCCGGGATGTAGACGGCGACGGGGTTCTCGTCGCCGATGTCCTCCGTGAACGTCTCACCGCTCTCGCGGTCGAGCACGACGACGCGCGCGGTGCCCTGCAGGCAGGCGAAGAGGTCGTCCTGTCCGCGCTCGTGAAAGTGCAGCCCGCGGATCACGCCCTTGCGGGAGAACGAGACGTTCGTCTGGCCCCACGGCTTCGGCAGCCGAGACGCCCGGGCGAGCTCGACGAACCAACCGCGCTCGTCCTCGAACCGCCGGAGCGGGATCACCTCGAGGCCGTTCATGCGGGCTTGTTCGCCCCGGTCTCCTCGACGAGCGCGCCGAGCCCTGAGAGCGCCTCGTGCGTGCCCGCGTCGTGCCACCAACCCTGAACGCGTCGGACCTCGAGGCGGCCCTGCTCGGCGTAGGCACGGTTGACGTCGGTGATCTCGAGCTCACCGCGGCTGGACGGGCGGAGTCCACGGATGAGCTCGTAGACGCCCGAGTCGTAGCAGTACAGCCCCACGACCGCGTCGGACGTCGGCGGCGACTCGTAGCGCTTATCGACGACGCCCGCCTTCTCGACGACGTCGCTCACCCGTTCGTCCTCGTCGTACACGACGACGCCGAAGCGCTCGGGATCAGGGACCTCCTTGACGAAGATCTGTGCGCCGTCTCCGCCTTCCACCCACTCGCGGATCGCGCCGACCTCGGCGAACTCGAAGAGGTTGTCGCCGAGGCAGACCACGAGCTTCCCCCCGCCCGCGAAACCCTCGGCCATCCCGACGACCTGCGCGATCCCGCCGGGCTCCGTCTGCACCTTGTAGGTGAGATCGAGGTCGAACATCGGCTGCTCCGAGCCTCGGGCCGGCATGCGGCCATCGCCGAGCAGGTCGATCAATTGCCCCGCGTGCCCCTGCCCCGTCACGATCAGCACCTCACGGATCCCGGCGAGCTGCAGGAGCTGGAGCGGGTAGTAGACCATCGGCCACCGCCCCACAGGCAGCAAATGCTTGTTCGCGACCCGCGTCAGCTCGCCGAGCCGCGTCGCCTCGCCTCCTGCCGCGATCAGTCCTCTCGCCTCCACGGGAGGCGATGGTACTTTCCTGCGGTGGACGAGGATCGCGAGCACATCGTCGACCCCGAGGCAGGGGTGATCGAAGGCGACGACGAGATCCCGCGCCAGCCCGCGCCGGAGCTCGATCCGTACACACCCGAGCCCGGCCCGCGGCCTGGCGACCAGCGTGCCTTCTCGGTTCTACGCTGGGCATGGCTCCCGATCGGGCTGGCATTCGGCGCAATCGTGCTCTACGCGATCTTCAACTAGCGCAGACGCAACGGCACGCCGAGCATTCCGCGCGACCACGGCTGGACGCTCGCCCCGCGAGGCAGCCGGACCTTCAGCGTGAAGAAGCCGCGCGTCGTCGTGGCCCGAGTGCCGCCGAGCCAGCGCCAGGCACCACCGCGCGAGTAGCGCACGCGGTAGGCCTGCTTCCCGGTGCCTGGGCGCACCTGACCCCAGAGCGTCACGTCGGTGCCCCGGCGCGACAGCTGCGCGAGCGGCAGTGGGAACGCCGAGGCGGAGAGCTTCGGCGCGTTCCCGAACGTGAACAGGCCGCTCTGCCAGCGGCCGACGTCCGCCTCGTCGCGCACCAGGAAGTGGATCAGCAAGTCCACGCGCGGTGCCCGGTACGCGCGGAGCGACGCCTCGGCGAGATAGCGGGCCTGTGCCGCCTGGGAGACGCCGAGCATCCGGTCGGGGGGATTCGTCTGGTAGCCGTACTCGGTGAACCAGATTCGCTTCGGGCCGAACGCGCGCGAGACGAGCGCAAGCAGACGTTCGAGGTCGGCCATCGTGATGTTCTCGCAGAAGCGGCAGCCACCAGCGGTCGGCGTTTCACCGCGGCTCACCGGATAAGGATGGTGCGCGTACGCGTCGAGCCGCGCGTGCGCGAGGTCCATACCGCGGATCCAGTCGACCGGCGAGACGCTGCCCGATCCACCGCGCGGGGCGGTCACGCCACCGGCTACGAGGTTCGCGCGGTTTGCGCGCTTCAGCGCGTCGTAGGCCGGGTTGAGCAGCACGCGCACGTACGTGCTCGCGCTCGTTGGGCGGAGCTGCCAGTACTTGTTCGGCTCGTTCCAGATCACCCAGCGCCGCACGTGCGGGTAGCGTTTGGCCGCCGCGTAGGCGAAGTTCGCGAACGAGCTCGGGCTCTTCGGCGCCCAGTTCGCGGCGCGGCCGCCGTTGGCCCAGCGTGGCGTACCGACGAGGGTGACGACCGGCGCGATGCCGCGCGACCGCAGCCCGCCGAGGAGGACGTCCCCGGCGGCCCAGCGGTACGCAGGGTCGAGGTGCGATGACGGCTTCGCCGGACGCTTCGCGGCGATCTCGTCCCAACGCAGGTTGACGCGGACGACGTCGACCCCGAGAGCGTCGACCTGGTCGAGGCGCTCGTCGAACGTTCCCGGCCCCCCAAGCAACCACGCGTCGTCCTGGATCCCGTACTGGACGTAGGGCGAGGCATCCGCGCGTGCCTCGAATACGAGAAACGCGCCGAGCGCGACGATCGCCGCGAGCATGATTCGAAGCATGCGGCCAGCGTAGCCGCGCCCTGTTTCCAAGTCGTAAGCCCGAGCTCAGGACTTCGGGAACGCTCGGGCGCGCCGCCTTGCCGCCTTGCGGCGCTTCACCACGGGTATTCGCAGAACCGCCTGGAACCAGACCGCGACCGCGCCGAGGACGATCACCACAGCGAGCTTCAGCAGGCGCATTGGACCGGGCACGACGGGGCACTCTACGCTGTGACGGATGGCACGACGGCGCGACATCGACCGGCTGACGGAGCTCGAGGAGCTCTTCGCCGACCTCTGGCAGGTGCCGCGGTTCGCGGCGGGGGCGCGACTCGTGCACCGGCCGCAGATCGACGTCGTTCGCACGGAGGACCCGCCCGAGCTCACCGTCGTCGTCGAGATCCCCGGCGCCGACGCCGACTCGATCCGCGTCGTCCTCGACGGGCGCCGGCTCGTCGTGGCCGGCGAACGGCCACGGCCACGCGCGACCGACCAGGTCTGGTACCGCAGCGAGATCGAGTACGGACCGTTCGAGCGCGAGGTGTCGCTCGCGGTCGACGTGGACGCGAGCCGCGCTGCGGCGACCTACGAGCGCGGATTGCTGCGAGTCGTCCTGCCCGTCGCCGAGCGCCCCCCGGTGCCCGCGCGGTTGACGATCGCGATCAGGAGGATCGGATGACCGAGCTCGAAGCCGACCTCGAGACCCCGCCCGTCGAGCCGGACATGATCGCGATCCCGCAAGAGCTCGCGGTGCTCCCGCTGCGGGACACCGTCGTCTTCCCGGAGTCGATGACACCGCTCGCGATCGGGCAAGAGCGCTCGATCAAGCTCGTCGACGACGTCGTCGGCGGCGACCGGATGCTCGCCCTGCTGGCCACACGCGACCCGGAGAACGAACAGCCCGGGTTCAAGGACCTCTACGAAGTCGGCACCGCGGCCGTGATCCACAAGCTGATCCGCGTCCCCGACGGAACGCTGCGCATCCTCGTGCAGGGCCTCCGCCGGATCCGGCTCGAGGAGCCGGTGCAGGTCGAGCCCTATCTGGTGGGACGCTTCGTCGAGGTGCCCGACGTGCTCGAGGAGACGCCCGAGGTGGAGGCGTTGACCCGAAACGTGCAGGCGCTGTTCGCTCGGATCATCGCGCTGGTCCCGTACCTGCCCGAGGAGCTCGAGCTCGCGGCGGCGAACGTCGACGACCCGAGCGCGCTCTGCCACCTCGTCGCCTCGACGCTGCGACTCAAGACCGAGGAGAAGCAGGAGCTGCTCGAAGACGTGAGCGTGGAGCAGCGGCTCCGGCACGTCTCACGCGTCCTGAACCGCGAGCTCGAGGTCTTCGAGCTCGGAACGCGGATCCAGTCGCAGGTCCAGTCGGAGATGGAGAAAGGGCAACGCGAGTTCTTCCTGCGCCAGCAGCTGAAGGCGATCCAGGACGAGCTCGGCGAGAGCGACCCCGAGCGCGCGGAAGTCGAGGAGCTCCGCGAGCGGCTGCACTCGATCGCGCTGCCGGAGGACGTGCACAAGGCGGCCGAGCGGGAGCTGTCGCGGCTCGAACGGCTACCTCCCGCCGCGGCCGAGCACGGTGTGATCCGCACCTACCTGGAATGGATCATCACGCTCCCGTGGGACACCGTTACTCCCGACGACCTCGACCTCGACCACGCTCGAACCGTGCTCGACCATGACCACTACGACCTGGAGAAGGTCAAGGAGCGGATCATCGAGTACCTCGCCGTCTCGAAGCTGAAGGACGACCTGAGCGGGCCGATCCTCTGCTTCGTCGGTCCACCGGGTGTCGGCAAGACGTCACTCGGCCACTCGATCGCGAACACGCTCGGGCGCAAGTTCGTCCGGATCTCGGTCGGAGGCGTTCGCGACGAGGCGGAGATCCGCGGCCACCGGCGCACGTACATCGGCGCGATGCCGGGGACGATCATCCGCGCGCTGCGCGACGCCGAGTCGAGGAACCCCGTCTTCCTGATCGACGAGATCGACAAGATGGGGAACGACTACCGCGGCGACCCGTCGAGCGCGATGCTCGAAGTGCTCGACCCCGAGCAGCACTCGAGCTTCCGCGACCACTACCTCGACCTGCCGTTCGACCTCTCGAAGGTGCTGTTCATCTGCACCGCGAACACGACCGACACGATTCCGTCGCCGCTCCTCGACCGGATGGACGTGATCCACCTGTCGGGCTACACCGAGGACGAGAAGTTCGGGATCGCGCGCAAGTACCTGATCTCCAAACAGCTCCGCGCGCACGGGCTGACGACGCGACGCGTGACGATCCACGACAAGGCGCTCCGGCTCGTGATCCGCGAGTACACGCGGGAGGCCGGCGTGCGCAACCTCGAGCGGCAGATCGCCGCGCTCCTCCGCAAGGCAGCGACGCAGATCGCGAAGGGCGAGACAGAGAAGCTGAAGGTGGACGAGGCGCGCGCGCGCGAGTGGCTCGGGCCGCGGCGGTTCTCGCACGAAGTCCGCAAGCGCACCTCCGAGCCCGGGGTTGCGACGGGGCTCGCGTGGACGCCCGCCGGAGGAGAGATCCTCTTCATCGAGGCGGGCGCGTACGAAGGAAAGGGACGGCTCAAGCTGACCGGCCAGCTCTCGGAGGTGATGCAGGAGTCGGCGCAGACCGCGTTCTCGTGGGTCCGCTCCCGCGCCGTCGCGCTCCAGCTCGACCCGAGCTGGTTCGCCGCGCACGACGTGCACATCCACGTTCCCGCCGGCGCGGTCCCGAAGGACGGGCCCTCGGCCGGCGTCGCGATGGCGACCGCGATCGTGTCGCTCGTCACCGGCCGACCGGTCGCGAACGACGTCGGCATGACCGGCGAGGTGACGCTCACCGGGCAGGTGCTTCCGATCGGCGGCGTCCGCGAGAAGGTGCTCGCGGCGCAGCGGGCGGGGCTCAAGCGCGTGATCCTGCCGCGCGAGAACGAGTCCGACCTCGAGGAGCTGCCCGAAGACGCGCGCGAGGCGATGGAGTTCGTGCTCGCGGACGAGCTGCCGCAGGTCCTCGCCGCGGCACTGGACGGGCAAGAGCCCGCGCGCGTCCGCCGGGCGCAGGGGACCGAGCGCCGCGCTGCGCTCGGACGCTAGAAGGCCCGGAACGAGCGCGTCAGCT
>JBDTVA010000014.1:0-10580 GCA_040007455.1 Actinomycetota bacterium
GAGCCGCTGCGGTTCTTCCTCGACGACGGCGTGGTAGCAGAGGACGAGCGGCGTCAAACGAGGAGCTCGTGGAACGTCTCGTCGACGAGCGCGTCGAACGACGCCGGCAGGGCGCCTTCCGGCGAGGCGTGCTCGCGCAGGAAGAAGAGGTACGCCTTCCACTCCTCGACGCGTTCGGGGAACTCGGCCCCGCGCTCGGCCACGAGCCGCTCGAGCGCGACGACGTTCCAGGCTCCGGCAGGCCCGAGCAGCTGTGCCGGAGCGACGGGCTCGGGCTCGGGCTCCGGCTCGGGCGCGGCGGCCTGGCTCGCCGCGATGCGCTCCAGCTCGCGCTCGCGCTCGGTGAGCTCGCCGGCCTGACGCGCGAGCGCTCGCTCGCGCTCCGTGACATCTTGCACTCGTTCGCCGAGCGCCGACCCTCGCTTCGCCAGCGACTCCTCGCGGTCGTCGACGGTTCGCGCGTGCTCGCCCAACGCGGCCTCTCCTTTCGCGAGCGCGCGCTCGCGCTTCGTGACGGCTCGCACGCGCTCGGCGAGCACGGTCTCGCGCTCCGCGAGCGGGTCGTCCGTCGGAGGTGGCGCCGATCGCCGCCCGGCGGATGCCAGGAGCGCGGCGGCGGCCAGGCCGAGCACGAGGGAGCCGAGCAGCGCCACACCGAGAACCGGCGCAGGCCGGGGCCAGACGACGCGATCGCGTGCGACGGCGTTCCCCGCGACGCGAACCGTCGGGTCGCGTTCGCCGAGCAGGGCTCTGAGCGCGGTCAGGCGAGCGACGAGCGCGTCGGCAGGCGGAACGTCACGTTTCGACGCCGGGACGCTTCGAAGCTCGTCGCGCAACTGGGCGATCGTGCGGTTCAGTTCTCCCTGGAACGCTCCAGAGCGTTCGGCGACGAACTCGTCGGCGACGGCGTTCGCGATCTGCGCGGCTCGTAGTGGATCGTCGGCCTCGGCGCGCACGGTGACGACGTTCGACTTGTCGTCCGCGCGCACGGTCACCGCGTCGAGCACATCCTCGCGGTCGAGCCGCAGCTGCACGGCGGCCGAGTCGACGACGGACGGCCGCTCGACGAGGTCGGCGACCGTCTCGGCGGCGCTCCCACCGCCCGAGACGCGCGGGAGCGCGAAGCCCTCGAACGTCCGGTCTCCCGGCGGGAGGGGGACGACGAGCAGCTTCGCCTCCGCGGCGTAACGGTCTTCCACGAGCGCGAGATAGGCGATGCCGGCGGCAAGGCCGACCAGGACGGCGACGACGATCGGCTTCCAATGCGAGAGAACGCTCATCTGCTCGTGATCTCTTCCATCCGCGGCGTGCCCGTCCTGCGGGCAGTATTCCGCACGTGCCGGGCAAGCCTGGACGCGTCGTGGTCACCGGAGGTGCCGGCTTCATCGGCTCGCACGTGGCCGACGCGTTCCTGGCAGACGGCGCCGCGGTGCTCGTGATCGACGACCTCTCGACCGGTCTGGAGGAGAACGTCCCTTCCGCCGCGGAGCTCCGGCGCATCGACATCCTTGACGTACCGCAATTCGGGGGCGCGCTCGAAGGGTTCGAACCTGACGTCGTCTGCCACCTCGCGGCGCAGGCGAGCGTCACCGTCTCGGTCGAGCGCCCGGAGCACGACCTCGACGTGAACGTCCGCGGCACCCTGAACGTGTGCGAAGCAGCGCGAGCCGCGGGCGCCCCAGTGGTCTTCGCGTCGACCGGTGGCGCGATCTACGGGAACAGGGCTCCGCTCCCCACACCGGAGTCCTTTCCACCCGAACCGCTCGCGCCTTACGGCGCGTCGAAGCTCGCCGGTGAGGCGTACGTCGCAACCTGGGGCCGCCTGCACGGGCTCCCGAACGTCGTGCTGCGCCTCGGCAACGTGTACGGGCCGCGACAGCAGCCGCACGGCGAGGCCGGTGTCGTCGCCATCTTCTCCGACCGTCTCGCTCGCGGCGAGCAGGTCGTCGTGTACGGGTTCGGCAAGCCGACGCGGGACTACGTGCACGTGAGTGACGTCGCGCGTGCCTTCGCGATCGCGGCCGCATCCGGGCGTTCGGGCACGTTCAACGTCGGCACCGGTCGAGAGACGAGCGTGCTCGAGCTGCTCGAGATCCTGCAGCGCGAGGCGGGCACCGACGTCCAGCCCGAGCTCCGGCCGCTCCGCCCCGGCGAGCTCGAGCGAAGCGCGCTCGACTCTGCGGCGATCGAGCGCGAGCTCGGTTGGCGGGCCGAAACTCCGGTCGAGCAAGGCCTGCCCGAAACCTTCCGCGCGTTAGCCGCGCTCGCGTAGCGCCGGGAAGAGAATCACATCGCGGATCGTGTCGCGACCCGCGAGCACCATCGTCAGGCGGTCGATGCCGAGCCCGAGGCCGCCGGTGGGCGGCATCCCGTAGGAGAGCGCCTCGACGTAGTCCTCGTCGCCGAGCTCGGTCTCGCCCGCTCCAGCGGCGCGCTCGGAGGCCTGCATTGCGAACCGCTCCGCCTGCTCCTCCGAGTCGTTCAGCTCGCTGAACGCGTTGCCGAGCTCCATCCCGCCGACGTAGTACTCGAAGCGCTCGACGATCGACGGGTCGTCGTCGGTCGCGCGCGCGAACGGCGAAAGCTCGATCGGGTAGTCGTGGAGGATCGTCGGCTCGATCAACGCCGGCTCGACGAAGCGCTCCAGCGCGTGGTCGACGAGCTGCGCCCACGTCTTGTCGTGCCTCGTGTCGACGTCGCGCTCGGTCAACCTCTTGCGCAGCTCGTCGGCATCGCGCGTCCACAGCCCGTGCTCGTCGAGCGCGTCGACGAGCTTCAGCCTCCGCCAGCTCGCGAAGTCGAGCTCGTGTCCACGGAACGTGGTCTTGGTCGTGCCGTTGACCTCCTGCGCGACCGCCGCCACGAGTTGCTCCATGCGCGCCATCGTGTCCCGGTAGTCGGCGTACGCCTCGTACCACTCGAGCATCGTGAACTCGGGTTGATGCTTGTAGGAGGTGCCCTCGTTGCGGAAGTCCTTGCCGATCTCGTAGACCTTCTCGAGCCCGCCGACGATCAGACGCTTGAGGTAGAGCTCGGTGGCGATGCGGAGGTAGTAGTCGGCGTCGAGCGCGTTGTAGTGCGTGACAAACGGCTCGGCGAAGGCGCCGCCGTAGCGCGGCTGCAGGATCGGCGTCTCGACCTCGACGAATCCCTGCCCGTCGAGGTAGCGGCGGATCGCGGCGACCAGGCGCGAGCGCAGGACCGCGTCCGTGCGCGACTCCTCGCTCATGAGCAGGTCCAGGTAGCGCTGCCGGTACCGCGTCTCGACGTCCTGGAGTCCGTGGAACGTGTCGGGCAGCGGTCTGCGGTTCTTCGCGAGCAACTCCAGCGTCTCCACCGCCAATGAAGGCTCGCCGCGCTTCGTCCGTGTGGGAACGCCCGAGACGCCGACGATGTCACCGAGGTCGAGGTCGAGGGGGCCCGTCTTCTCCTCGCGAACGAGCAGCTGGATCCGCCCGGAGCGGTCGACGAGGTCGAGGAAGACGAGCTTTCCCATGTCGCGCCGTGCCATCACGCGGCCGGCGAGCCGCCGCGCGTCCCCGCGCTCCTCGCCGGGCTCGAGCTGCTCGGCTTCCGCACGGACGGACGCGATCTCGACGCGGTCCGGGAAGCGCTTGGGCAGCGACGACATGGGAGGCGAGTCTAGGAGGGTTTGGCGGAACGGGCCTCGCTGTCGGGGCGCGATGGGCGTCGCGAGGCAAGGACGCAGGGAGCCTTCGTATCGAGAGATACGAGGGCGACTGAGGACGCGGCATCGCGGCGTCCAGCGCGGCCCGACGGCATAGCGCCTGTTTCGTCAAGCCCTCCTATTGCTGGAAGAGCACGACTTGGAGCTCACCGTAGTCGTGCTGTTCACGGCGATCGTACGTCGCGTCGAGCGCGCGTTCGAGCGCGGCGCGCTCGCCCTCGAAGAGGTCGGCGCGGCTCTGGACGAGCCAGATGCGGCGGTGGCGCGAAGCGGCCCGCGCGACGAGCGACCTCCAGGTCGACGCGGGCGGCCTGCGCAGCTCGTAGTCCTCGATCAGGTCGTACGCGCCCCAGGCCGCAGCGGGGAAGACAGGGGTCGGCGCGCGGCCGAGCGCCCGCTCTCGACGCAGGTAGTACTCGATCGGAAGCCTTCGCGAAGATCGGTAGAAGGCGATCCCGTCGCGCGGAGACCCGCGGTCGGCGATCTGGGCGGCGGCCGACCGGAAGTCGAGTCCCTCCTTTTCTTCCCCTGGGTACCAGCCCGCAAGCGCGTGGGCGCTCGCGGCGAACGCGATCGCGAGAGCCGCGGCCGCCCACCGCGGCCGTAACGCCTGCGCGCCGAGCGCGATCAAGATTGCCAGCGGAGGGAGCACGCCGATCAGATAGCGAGCCAGGAAGAGCGGCTTCGCGAGCGAGAGCAGGACGGCGGCCGCGATCGGAACGACCAGCCACGCGAGGACGAGCACGTACGGCCAGAGGCGAGCGCGGTCTTCGCCGCGCGAACGAACGATCGCGACGAGCGCGACCGCGGCGAGCCCGCAGAAGACGGCCAGCGTCGCAATCGTCCCGCCTGAGAGCGCGCCGAGCGCGGCGACGATGCGGTACGGGGTCACGCCTGGGATGAGTTCGACCTGACCCTCGTCGCGAAGAAACGCAAAGAGCGCAAGCGGTGTGGCCAGTACCGCTACGACTGCGGCCGCCTCGACCACCTTGCGCCGCGTGCGCCTGTCGTCGACGAACGGGAGGGTCGCGAGGTGCGCAAGGAGCACGAACGCGGAGAAGAAGTGACAGTAGAGGGAGACCGACGAGAGGACGACGTAGGCGAACCAGGCTCGACGCGAACGCGGCGCCTCGATCAGCCGGACGAACGCGAGCGACGCGAGCGTGACGGCGAGCAGCGCAAACGTGTATCCGCGTGCTTCCTGCGCGTAGCGCGCCAGGAACGGGTTGAGCGCGAGCGCGATCCCGCCGACGAGACCGACGAAGCGACCGAACAACCGAGACGCGAGCAGGTAGGCGGCGCCGACCGACCCGACCGCCGCGAGTGCCGAGAGGCTGCGCACGGCGGCCTCACCGTCCCCGGCCAGCGCCGTCCAGCCCTTGAGCAGGAGGTGGTAGACGCCCATGTTCGCCTGGCGCTCGAAGAGGACGTGCCGGAACGTTCCCCAGTCGCTTCCCGCGAGCGCGACGCTGAACGCCTCGTCACCCCAGAAGGACTTGCGACCGATGAAGAGGAACGCCACAACCGACGCAGCCGTGACCGGAACGAGAACGAGCGCATCGCCGAGGTCGGAGAAGCGCTTCGGCACGGCCCTCACAGTACGCCGCGAGGGCGGGCTTCGCCCGTCCTCGCTCGAGCGCTGTCGGGTAAGAGCCAGCGGCGGAAATCGAGGCGCGCAGGCGCCGATTTACGCCGCTCGAATCTCCATGATCTTGAACTTGAGCGCGCCGCGTGGCGTGGACACCTCGACCGTCTCGCCCTTCTTGTGGCCGATGATCGCCTTGCCGACCGGCGACTCGTTGGACAGCTTGTTCAGTGCGGGGTTGGCTTCCGCCGAGCCGACGATGTGGTACTCGAGCGTCTTCTTCGCTTCGACGTCGCGGAGCCTCACGTGCGAGCCGAGGGAGACGACGTCCTTCGAGATCTCCTTCTTCTCGATCACGCGGGCAGACAGGAGCCGCTCCTCGAGCTGGGCGATCCGGTGCTCGAGCATCGCCTGCTCGTTCTTGGCGTCGTCGTACTCCGCGTTCTCGGCGATGTCGCCGAACTCGCGGGCGATCCGGATGCGGTCGGCCACCTCCCGCCGCTTGTCGCCGCGGAGATGGTCGATCTCTTGCTTCAGCTTTTCGTATCCCTCTTTGGTGAGGACGACTTCCTTCAAGACTGCCCCTTTAGATGCACAAAGCGCGGCGCTCAGGCGCCGCCGCGAATCGGGAAGTGTAGCCTCGTGGGACAAGGCTCGTCAACACCCGGAGGCGCTACGATTTCCCGCTCTATGCAGGTAAAACCAGGAGAACCGGCGCAGGTGGATCTTCACGGATCCTGGCGGATCCGCGACGTCGAGATCCCGACGCGGCTCGTCCTCGCCCCCATGGCAGGCGTCAGCGTGCAGGCATTTCGGCGCCAGGGCCGCCGCTACGGGGCCGGGCTCGTCTGTTCCGAGATGGTTAGCTGCGCCGGCCTCCACCACGGGAACGAGCGGACGCTCGGCTACCTGCGGATCGCCGGCGACGAGCACCCGCTCGCCGTGCAGATCTTCGGGTCGGAGCCGGCCGTGATGGCCGAGGCGGCACGCATGGTCGCGGACGCGGGAGCGGACATCGTCGACATCAACTTCGGCTGCCCCGTCCGCAAGGTGACGAAGACGGGCGCGGGCGCGACCTTGCTCGACGACCCGGACCGGGCGTGCGAGATCGTGGCCGCGGTCGCGTCGGCCGTGGACCTGCCGGTGAGCGTGAAGATGCGCCGCGGGCTCGAGGACGGCTCGAGGGCGTGCCTCGACGTCGGGCCGCGGCTCGTCGAGGCCGGGGCCGGGGCGCTGACCTTGCACCCGCGCTCGGCGAAGCAGATGTACACCGGCACGGCGGATCACGCGCTCACGGCCGAGCTGGTCGAGCTGGTCGACGTGCCCGTCATCGCCTCGGGCGACGTCACCTCCCGCGCGCGGGCCCAGGCGGTCCTCGCGACGACCGGCGCTTCGGCCGTGATGATCGGACGCGCCGCGCAGGGCAACCCGTGGGTGCTGCGCGAGATCCTCGAGGAAGGCACCGGTGAGCCGAGCCGGGAGGAGGTCGTCGCCGAGCTCGTCCTGTTCATGCGCGAGACCGTCCGCGAGCTCGGCGAACGCAAGGCGCAGGGGTTCCTGAAGAAGTTCTACGGCTGGTACCTCGGGCGCGGGCGCTTCCCACGGGCGTTCAAGGCCGAGCTGACCCAGCTGGACGACGTCGTCGAGGTCGAGCGGAGGCTCTTCGCCGCCGCCCCCGGGGCGCGCTTCGTCCTCGCGCGGCTCGAGGAGGAGCAGCCGGCCGCCGACGAGGTCACGCTCGACCTCCCGATCTCGATCTACGGGGGCGGTTAGCGGCTCGCAAGCGCCGGGAACGCTCACCCCAACGGCAAAGGGGGGGTTATGAGCGTGTACGGAGACCGGTCACAAACGGTGGGCGAGACGCCCGGCGAGGCGGCCGAGCACGAGGCATTGGAAGCCGAGGCGATCGAACGGCGCGAAGCTGGCGCCCCTCGCCCGAACCCGATCGCGGCCGCGCGCGACCGCTTCGGGGGAATCGACCTTCCGGCGGGCCTCGTCGGGATGCTGACCGCGATCGCACTGCTGGTCCTGCTCGGCGGGGTCGTCGGCGCGGCGATCGGCGCGATCGGCTACCAGACCGGACTGAGCGGTGACACGGTCGAGGACATCTCACTCGAGAGCCTGATCGGCGGCCTCGTCGTCCTTGCGATCGCGTACCTCGTCGGCGGGTGGACCGCCGGCCGCATCGCCCGGTACGACGGCGCGCGCAACGGCCTGATGACCGCGGTGTGGACGATCGTGCTCGCGGGAGCGTTGTCCGCCCTCGCGGCCTGGTTCGGCAGCGAGTACGACGTGTTCGCGAACGTCCAGCTGCCGCAGTGGTTCAACCGCGACGCGCTGACGAGCACCGCGCTGGTCTCGGGCCTCGCGGCGGTCGCGACGATGCTCGTCGCGGGCCTGCTCGGCGGGCTGTGGGGCACGCGCTATCACCGGCTCGCAGACCAGACGCTGCTCGACGCGCAGGAACTGCACGACGTCGAGGTCTAGTAGCTGTTTCGCGCGTAGACGAGCCGCAGGCCCTCGAGCGTGAGGAACGGGTCGACCTTCGCGAGCGTGCGCGAGTGCGACGCCACGAGCTCGGCCAGGCCTCCCGTGGCGATCGCCTGCGCGTCCACCCCGAGCTCGGCCCGGATGCGCGTGACGATCTCGTCCACCTGTCCGACGAAGCCGTAGACGAGGCCGGACTGCAGCGCAGTCTGCGTCGTCTTGCCGATCACGGACGGTGGGGCGGTGAAGTCGACGCGGAAGAGCCGAGCGGCGCGCGAGAACAGCGCGTCCATCGAGATCTCGATCCCGGGCGCGAGAACGCCGCCGACGTACTCACCCTCGGGCGACAGGACGTCGAAGTTCGTCGACGTGCCGAAGTCGACGACGATGCACGGCGCGCCGTAGCGCTCCTTCGCGGCCACGGCGTTCGCGATCCGGTCGGGCCCGACCTCGCGCGGGTCGTCGTAGCGGATGGCGATCCCGGTGCTGACGCCCGGGCCTATGACGAGCACCGGCACGCCGGCACGGCCGGCGAACTCCTCGTACTCGCGAACGAGCGCCGGCACCGTCGACGACAGGCAGACGCCGTCCACCGCGTCGAGGTCGAGCAGCCCGTTGATCAGGACGTAGAGCTCGTCGGCCGTGCGGCGCCGCTCGGTCGCGACGCGGTAGTGCTCGGCGAGCCGGTCGCCGTCGAACACGCCGTAGACGGTCTGCGTGTTGCCCGCGTCGACGGCGAGGAGCACTTACTCGGTGTCGTCAGACGAGAGCGCTTCGCGCATGCGCTCGGCGAGCGCGTCCGCCGAGAGCGCGGGGTCGTCCTCGCCGCGCAGCTCCTCGACCGAGACGTCGCCGGAGGTGTAGATCTCGGCGCGCGGGATCATCCGCGTGGGGCGGGCTTTGTCCCAGACCCAGACGTCGTCCATCTTCAGGTGGAAGAACGGGTGGTTCCCCTGCGGGACGTACTGCAGGTCGAGCCGGTTGCAGAGGTAGGTCGCGTCCTGCGTCAGGACGCAGTACTTGAAGAGGCCGAAGACGGCGGAGTACTCCTTCTTCAGGAGCAACTCGGCCTCGGCCTCGAACTCGTCGAGGTCGTCGAGGTGGGACATGGGCTCAGTCTAGTTTTCGCAGCAAGGTCTCCAGCGGCCCGTGCCCGGGGACGACGAGGCCGGGGTCGAGCTCGGCCAGCGGCTCGAGGGCGAAAGCCCGCGCGTGGAGCCGCGGATGCGGGACGGTGAGGCCCGGTTCGTCGATCGACCGGTCGCCGTGGAGCAGCAGGTCGAGGTCGATCGTCCTCGGCCCGAAGCGGAGGCCTTGCCGGGTTCGGCCGAGGGAGCGCTCGACCTCGAGCAGGGCGTCCAGGAGCTCTCGCGGCGAGAGCGTCGTCTCGAGGGCTGCGGCCCCGTTCAGGAACCGGGGCTGGTCGAGGTAGTCGACCGGGTCCGTCTCGCGAAACGTCGAGACCGCGACCACCTGAACTCCCTCCATTGCCGCCAGCGCGGCGACCGCAGCGCGAAGCGCTCCCTCGCGGTCACCGAGGTTCGCGCCGAGGCCGACGTAGGCGCGCGCCATCATGCGACGTTAACCGCCCGGGGCTACCCTGCGACCTTGGCTCGAACCGCTCTCGCCGTCAGCCTGCTCGCGCTCGTCCTCTCGCCGTCGGCGCTCGCGACGCGGGCGGCCTCCCCGCGGCCCGAGGCCCCCGGCCTGCTCTCGATCGGCGGGTACGAGCGAACGCTCGTGCAGCTCGAGCGGGGCTCGCTGGCCGCCCAGGGCGGGACCCTCGTCTCCGCGTCGCAGCGCATCTGGGTGCTACCGACGCTCGACGCGCAGCGAGTCCTCCCCGGGCTCCTCGCGCGCGGCGTCGTGCGGGCGGTCGAGCCCGACCTGCCGATCGACCTCAGTCGCGCGAACGCCGACCCGCTGGTCGCGCAGGAGTACTGGCGCTCGCTCGTCGGAGCCGACGCAGCCACCCCGCCGGGGCCGGGCAGGCCGATCACCGTGATCGACACGGGACTCGACCTGACCCACGAGGAATTCGCAGCGCGGCCGAACACGTTCCCGCTCGGCCCGCAGAACGTCACCGAGTCGGCCAAGGACTTCCACGGGACCGCGGTCTCCTCCGTCGCCGCCGCGCGCGAGAACGGCGTCGGCGTCGTCGGCATCTACCCGCAGGCGGTGCTCCGCTCGATCGACGTCGGCGGGCTGGCGGTCGCGAACGCGATCGCGGCGTTGAACGCGGCGATCCAGGCAGGCCCGAGCGTGATCAACATGAGCTTCGGCGTGCCCTACACACGGCTGCTCGAGGACACGCTGCTGACGGCGTTTCGCACGGGGTCGATCCTCGTTGCGGCCGCGGGGAACGAGCGCCAGGAGGGCGTGGCGGCGGGTCCTCCCGGCAGCCTGCCCCACGTGCTCACCGTGGCCGCCACCGACGAGCTGAACGGCCCGGCCGAGTTCTCGACGGCGTCGCTCGGCGTCGACCTGGCCGCTCCGGGGGTCGGCATCCCGGCCGCCATCCCGCGGCTCTTCGTCGCCAGCGGCTACGCCCCGGTCTCGGGGACGAGCTTCTCGGCGCCGCTCGTCGCGGGCGCGACCGCGTGGGTCTGGACGGTGCGTCCGACTCTGGACAACACGCAGGTCTTCGAGCTCATGCGGACGACCGCCACAGACGTGGCGGATCCGGGCTTCGACCGCGACACCGGCTTCGGCGTGCTGAACATCCCGAATGCCCTCACCGGGCAGGCGCCGGCCAAGGACCCGAGCGAGCCGAACGACGACATCCGCCAGGTGCGGGCGCGCGGCCTCTTCCCGGCGGCA
>JBDTVA010000015.1:0-10553 GCA_040007455.1 Actinomycetota bacterium
CCCGCAGCGCGACGAGCCCACGACCGAGGCTCGCCCCGACGTGCTCCACCCACTCCAGGTGCCCGAACGGCAGCCGCCTGAGCAGCCGGTCGAGCGCCTGGAACGGACGCTCGCCGTAGACGGCGAACAGGAGCGCAGCGCCGCCGAGCACCAGTGCGAGCGCCAGGGCGACGCCTGCCGCGGCGCCGACCCACTGGACCTCCGGGAGCCACGGAAGGGCCGCGAGCAGGATCAGCAGGAGGCAGAAGACGTCGAGGATGCGCTCGAGCGCGACGGTGGCGGCCGATTCGACCGGCGACGTGCCGACGCGCCGGTTCAGCGCGATCACGCGCGCTGCCTCGCCGGCGCGGAGCGGCAGGAGGCTGTTGACCGCGAGGCCGACAAGGGTTGCGGCGGCGGTCGGTCCGTAGGGCGGACGCGTCTCGCGCTGAAAGAGCAGTTGCCACCTGAGAACGCGGATCGCGATGGCGACCACCAGCACCGCGAACGACGGGACGATCCACCAAATGTTCGCCCGCTGGAGCGCATCCCAGACCTCGCCCGGGTGCGCGTCGCGGATCGCCAGGTAGCCGAAGCCGATGGTGGAGGCGAGCGCGACCGCCCAGATGAGCGCTCGCCGCATGCGCCTCAGCGGCGGCGAAGCGCCAGCGCCGACTCCCAGAGCAACGCGGCCGCGAGCCCGAGCAGGAGCCCGAGGAACGCACCGACGACGACCTGGTTGCGCCGGCTCTGCGCCGTCACCTTCCGCGCGACGGCCTCCTCGACGATGCGGGCCCGCTCGACCTCTTCCGCGAGCGCGAGGTTCTCCTTCTGGGTGACGAGCTGGTCGAAGAGCTCGCCTCGGCGGAGGACGAGAAAGCCCGCCGCTGCGTCGGCCGGGGCACTGTCGAGCTGCTCGTCGAGCCGCGCGAGCTCGGCGTCGCCCTGCTCGATCGCCTCCTCGAGCACGGCGATCTTGGCATCCGCGTACCCGGAGACGCGCTTCACGACCTCGCGCGCAAGCGCAGTTGCCGCCGGCGCGACTTTGCGCGAGTCGCCTTCGACCCGAACGCGCACGAGCGGGTTCTGGCCGAGCCGCGAGACGTTGCCCTTGACCGCTGCGACGGACACTTGCCCGTTCAGCGCACCGCGGCGGAGGCCCACCTCGCGCTCGACGCGCCGCTGCGCGGCGGCGGAGCCCACGATCTCGCCGGCGGTCGCCGGGTTCGTGCTCAGGCTCTGGACCTGTGCGCCCGAGGGCGTGACCGGCTGACCGAGGTAGACGAGTGCGTTGCCGCGCCAGACGTCGGCGCCGCCGAGCGACACGGCGTACGCGATCGCGGCGCCCGCGATCAGGCCGAGCACCGGCAGCCACCACCGCGCGGCGATCGCCGACCAGTAGCGGCGAACGTCGATCTCTTGCTCGGTCATCGCGCGGCGACTCTATCGACGGCCCACGCCCACTGAGCCGCCAGGCCGTCCTCGAGCTGCGTCGTCGGCGCCCAGCCGAGCTCTTTCGCGATCAGCGAGACGTCGGCGGCTGTGCGTTTGGCGTCGCCGCGCGCTGCGGGCGTTGCGCGGACGTCGACCCGCCGCCCGCTCACGCGCTCGAGCACGCCGATCGCCTCGCGCATGGTCGCCTCCTCGCCGCCCCCGACGTTGTAGATCGCGCCGCTCGTCCCGCGCTCCATCGCGCCGATGGTCGCGGCCACCGCGTCGGCGACGTACGTGAAGGAGCGAGACGCGTCGCCGTAGAGCTCGAACTCGCGTCCCTCGAGCGCCGCCTCGACGAGCCGCGCGAACGCCATGTCCGGACGCTGACGCGGACCGTAGACGGTGAAGTAGCGAAGGCCGACAGCGTCGCTGCCGTACGCGCGCGCGAGGTGCTCGCACGCGAGCTTCGTGACGCCGTACGGGGAAATCGGGCTCGGTTGCGCAGACTCGGACGTGGGATACGCCTCTGCGTCGCCGTACACGGACGACGACGACGCGTAGACCACGCGCACCTCCGACTGCTCGAGCACGCGCTGTGTCCCGAGCACGTTCCGGCGCAGGTAGACGTCGAGCTGCTCGAAGCTCGCGCGGACGCCCGGCTGTGCCGCGAGGTGGAAGACGCCCTCGACGCCGTCGAGCGGGAGCTCGTCCTCCGCGACGTCCAGGCGCACGACCTCGAACGCCTGCGCGTTCTCCTCCTTCAGCGACGGGTCGTAGTAATCGGTGAACGAGTCGACCGCAACGATGTCGTCGCCGCGGTCCAGCAGCGCCTCCGCGAGGTGCGACCCCATGAAGCCTGCGGCGCCGGTGACGAGGTAGCGGCTCATCTGCCTCGGCGAATGTAGACCTGACGGGCCCGCCAGAGCAGCGACTTCCTCACGAGCGGCAGCGCCTTCGACCACAGCGCGAGCCGTGTCGAGTACGCAGCCCGCTCCGCCAGCGCCCTCCCGCGGCGCCCGGGCCGAGGATGCGCGCGCTCGTATCCGAGCTCCGCCAGGAGATCGCCGGCGATCGCCTCGAAGAGCTCCACGTCGGCGGGCCGCATCTCCTTGCGCCAGGAGCGCGTGTCGCGGACCGGGGGTTCGGCCAGGCGCGGGTGGTCTGCGTAGAGCGACGGGTCCTCGCGGCGGTGGTACTCGAGCATTCCCGGCTCGTACTCGAGCTCGAGGAACGCGCAGACCTCGCGGAGGCGCGACTCCGGCTGCTCGACGAGGTCTTCGTAGCGGACCTCGTGGTACGGGTGCGAGCGGCCGAACGCCTGAGCGGCCCGCACCTCACGCCGCCACGCGACCGCGAAGTCGCCGATGGCGCGCGGGCGGGAGAGGTTGAAGCGCGGCTTGCGCGTCATCGCGAGCAGCGAGAACGCGGCGTCCCGGCCGTCGCGCACGATGTGCACGTAGCGCGCGCCCGGAAACGCACGCTCCAGCACGTCGAGGTGCTGCATGTAAAGGGGCGTCTTTTCCCCGAATCGAGGCTTACGCCTCGACTCGGCATAGGTCCGGTAGATCGCTTGCACGGCTTCCGCGAAGGTCGGCTGCTCCGAGAGCTTCCGACGAACGTCCTCGGGATCGACCCCCCACTCAGCGATCTTCGCCAGGCGATGGAGGTCCTCGACGAACGCGTCGCGCTCCGGCCGCTCGCCGTGACGGTCCCAGAGCTGCGGGAGGAAGTACGACTCGCTCGGGATCGCGAGCTGCGAGTTCGCGTCGAGCATCGCCTTCAAGAGAGTGGTGCCGCTGCGAGAGACGCCGAGGACGACCGTCGCGCTCATCGCTCGTCGAGCGCGTACACGCGGTGATAACCGGTCAGGTAGATCCTGTCCGGGTCCGCGACGACCGGCGTGTACTTGCCGTCCGGGAACTGCCACACCAGCTTTCCGGTGCGAGCGTCGAGGCCGTACGTCCGTTCCTTCAGCGTCGAGAAGTAGACGATTCCGTTCACGACCGTCGGGGAGCCCGAGATCTTGCCGTTCGCGCGAAAACGCCAACGCACCTTGCCCGTCGCGGCGTCGAACGCGTAGAACCACCGCGAGTAGGAGCCGATCAGGACGAGCTTGCGCCAGATCGCGGGCGACGAGTACACGTAACCGCCAGTCGAGTGCGACCAGCGGAGCTTTCCCGTCGTCGCGCCGAACGAGTACACCTTGCCGTCCGTGCCGCCGATGTAGACCCGCCCGTACGCGGCCGCAGGCGTCGAGTAGAACTCGCCCCGCTTGCCGAGCCGCTGCTGCGCCGACGCCCGCCAGAGCAGCTTGCCGGTCTCGCGGTTCAAGGCATAGAGGTGGTGGTCGTACGACCCGACGTAGACGCGGTCGCCCGAGACCGTGACGCCGCCTTTGATCTTGTCTTTCGTCTTGAAGGACCACTTGAGCTTTCCGGTGGCCGCGTAGAGCGCGTAGACGCGGCCGCTCCAGTCGCCCAGGTAGACGATGCGGTCGACGACGACGGGCGACGACTCGCTCGGCGCGATGCGCGCCTGCCAGCGGAACTGGCCGAAGCCCGCGAAGCGCGCGACCACGAGACCCGTCAGGCCCTTCTGGTTGCCGCGGTTGCACGGGTGCTTGGCCAGGTACGTCTGGATCACGAGGTGCTCCCACACTGCGGGCGAGCTCGCGACACACCGCCCGGAGTCCTTCTTCCACGCGCGCTTGCCGGTCTTCGCGTTGACGGCGTAGAGGCGGCCGTAGTTGTTCGTGAAGTAGAGGCGCCCGTAGCCGATTGCGGGCGGAAACTCGACGAGCGTGCGCGCACGGAAGAACCAGCGCACCTTGTACGGCGGGCGGTGCGGGTAGTTCGCCACTGCGTGGCGCTCCGGATCGAACCCGTACGACGGCCAGAAGACGCCGGGCTCGGGCGGTGCCGGTGGTGCGACCTCGGTCGGCGTGAACTCTTCCGTCGACGATCCGCGGACGTCCTGGCCCTGCCGATAGCGAAGCCCGGCGAAGATCCCGGCGGCCACGAGTCCGAGGAGGAGCAGCGCGGCGCCCGCGAGGAGCGCGCGCTTCACCGCGCCCGGCGCTTCGGGTCGACGGCGAACAGGCGCGAGTAGCCGTGCAGGAGCAGGCGGCGCCCGTTCCCGGAGACCGGGACGTACTCGCCGTGCGGGAAGCGGAGGAGCACGCGGCCGCTCTTGGCGTCGGCGCCGACGATGCGGCCCCGCGTCGAGCCCGCGTACGCGACGCCGCCGACGACCGTGACCGCGCCGGAGATCGGCCCGCCTGCGCTCACCGACCAGAGCACGCGTCCTCGCGACGCGGAGACGGCGTACATCCGCCCGTTGTAGGAGCCGAAGAACACGCGCCCGGCCCAGACCGCGGGGGAGGAGTAGACGTACGAGCCCGTCCCGACCCGCCACAGGTAGCGGCCGCCGGTCGAGAACGCCGTCAGGGAACCGCCCGTCGACGACGGTACGAACACGCGCCGGCCCAGCACTGCGGGTGTCCCGTAGACCTTCCCGTTCACGCCGCGGGTCCAGATCCTCCGCCCGTTGCGCGTCCGGACCGCAAGAACGCGGCCGCAGTAGTCGCCGACGAACAGCATCCCGCCACTGATCGCCGCGCTCGAGGTGAGCTTGCAGTTGCCGCCTCGCACCCAGCGGAACGTTCGGCTCTCGAGGTCGAGCGCGTAGAGGCGGCCGTTGTGCGCCCCGAAGTAGTCGACGCCGTAGCGGACGACGGGCGACGACTCGATCGCCGAGCCCACGTACTTCGACCACAGCACCTTTCCGTTCGAGCGCTGCAGGACCCAGACGCGCCCGCGCATGGTGTGCAGCACGAGCTTGTCCCCCCAGATCGCGAGCGAGGACGCGTTCTTCTGCCGCAGGTTCCGACGCCAGCCGACCTTGCCGTTGCGCATCGAGATCGCGCGAACCGTGCCTCGGTAGTTCGCGATGTACGCGACGCCTTCCGAGACGACGGCCGGGAACTCGATCAACGCGCCGAGCCCGCGGGTCCAGGCCACGCGGAACGGCGGGCGAATCGCGATGTGCCGTTGCGCCTGCGTCCGCTCCGGCGTCGCGCCGTACATCGTCCACTGCAGCGAACGCCGGTAGACGCGCACGACAACGCGGCGGCGCTGCTTGAACGGCGGGCGGGCGAGCTTCGGGAGATAGCCCTTCGCCGAGAGGCGCACCGGCACCGATCGGAGGCACTTCAGCCGATGCCAGACCTGACCCTTCGCGTTCGACTCGGCGACACGGTTCGCGACCGAGACACGCGCACCGCGCACGGGACGGTGCGTGTCGCCGTTCATCACGGTGATCCGCACGAGGGCCGGCCTGCACGCGGTTGCGGGCGCCAACGCCTCGCCGTTCTGCGCGCTCCCGCACGCGGTCGCCACGGCCGCGAAGGCCGCAAGGAGGGCGATGCGGCCCTTCACGCCTGGCTTGGTTCCGAGACTCCGTCGAACGGCTCGAGCGTACCGTCGGCGTCGGCGAGGAGGGTCAGGCCGGCGAAGTACCGGGTCATCACGACGCCTTCGTGGAACTCGCCCAGGCGCGGCTCGGGCCGCTCGCCGCGGGCGAGGGCGAGTGCAAGCTCGGGGTAGCGGCTCCCTGCGGCCGTCGGCAGCGGGAATCCGCCGCCGAAGCGAGGGTTGATGTCGGTGACGTGGTGCGTGCCGTCGCTCTCGCGGAAGCACTGGATGTTCGCCGGCCCGACGAGGTCGAGCGTCTCCGCCACGCGACGCCCGAACTCGATCAGCGGCCAGTCCTTGATCGTCTGCCCCTTGATCGACTCTCCGCCTTTCGACTCGATCATCGTGCGCGGGATCGCGTTCAGGCAGCGGCCGTCCCAGTCGCAGAAGACGTCGATCGAGAACTCCTCGCCGAGGCAGAACTGCTGCACGCACGACTCGACCGGCGTGTAGCGCAGGAAGAACTCGAGCTCGCTCGCGTTCTCGCAGCGGTAGATGTGCCGCGAGCCGAAGCCGTGGCGCGCCTTCACGAGCACGGGGAAGCGCAGGTCGGCCGGCACCTCCGTCGGCAGCCACGTCGGCGGCGAGGCGAGCCCGCGCTCCTCGAGCAGGCCGTGCGCGAGGTACTTGTCGCCGAGCCGTTCGACGACCTCGGCCTCGGGCAGGAGCACGAGCGCGTGCAGCTGGTCACGGGCGCGCGCGAGCGTGAGCTGGTCGAGGTCGGTGAGCGGGACGATCAGCTTGACGTCGTGGCGCGCCACGAGCTCGCGGAGCGCGGGGACGTAGTCGGAGTCGTCCACACGCGGGACGAGCTCGAAGGCGTCCGCGAGATACGGCGCGGGCGCGAGCCGGTTCGCGTCGGCGGCGATCGTCGTCGCGCCGGCGGCGCGGAAGGCCTGGACGATGTCCACCCGCTGGCCGGCGCACGTGAAGAGAACCGCTGTCACGGCGGGTCAGGTTAGCTTCGGTCTGTGCTCGAGCGTTTCCTCTACCCGATCTTCCGCCGACTCGACTTCCGCGGGAAGGGCCGGCTGCGCCGGATCCTGCCGGTGCGGGCCGAGGGAACGGCGGAGGCGCGCTTCCCGGGCGGTTTCCGCCTCCGGCTCGACCTGCGCGAGTCGCTCCAGCGCGACTTCCTCTTCGGCCTGTACGACCGGCGCGAGCTCGACCTCGTGCACGAGCACCTCGCCGACGGCGACTTCGTCGACGTCGGCGCTCACGTGGGCCTCTACACCGTCGCCGCCGCACTCGATGGCCCGGGCCGCGTGCTCGCCTTCGAGCCGAACCCTTCGGCGCGCGCGCAGCTCGAGGCGAACGTCGCGCTGAACGAGTGCGCGAACGTGCTCGTCGTCCCGAAGGCCGTCGGTGACGCGCCGGGGAGCGCGCTCCTCCACGTGCCGAAGACGCCGGACCCCTCGTTCTCGAGCCTGGCGGGGGGTCGTTTCGCCGAGGGCGAGCCGATCGACGTCGAGGTGACGACGGTCGACGCGGAGGTCGAGGCGGCGGAGCTGCGGCCGAGCGTGGTCAAGATCGACGTCGAAGGTGGCGAGCTCGCCGTCGTCGGGGGCATGCAGCGAACGCTCGAGCGACATCGGCCCGTGCTGCTCGTCGAGGTGAGCGAAGCAAGTGCGCGCGAGCTCGCGCAGACGCTCGACGGCTACTCGGGCTTCCGCGTCGGCAGGCGGCTCGAGCCGTTGGAGTCCGGCCGCGGGCTGTTCAACGCGCTCTTCTTGCCCCAGCCGCCGGTCTGACCCTTGTACGTGCCGCCGAAGAGCGCGCGCGGCGTCTTCGCGAAGATCTTCAGGTCGAGCCAGGGCGAGCGGTTCTCGACGTACCAGACGTCGAGCTCGATGCGTTCGTCCCACGGCAGTGAGGCGCGACCGTGCACCTGCGCCCAGCCGGTGATGCCCGGTCTCACGTCGAGCCGCTTGCGCTGACGCGGCGTGTACTGCTCGACCTGGTAGCGCAGCGTCGGCCGCGGGCCGATCAGGCTCATCTCTCCGCGCACGACGTTCCAGAGCTGCGGCAGCTCGTCGATCGACAGCCGCCGCAGCACGCGGCCGACGCGCGTGATCCGGGGATCGCCGCGGTCGACGGCATAGCCCGCCCCTTCGCGCTCGGCGCCGACGATCATCGTGCGGAGCTTCAGCAGCTCGAACTCCTCGCCATCCTGTCCGACCCGGCGCTGCCGGAAGAGCAGCGGGCCGCGGTCCTCGAGCTTGATCCCGATCGCCGCGAGCGCGAGCGCGGGGGACGCGATGACGAGCCCGACCGCGGCACCGATCATGTCCCTGACTCGACTACCCACGACGCGAGCGAGCGTAGACGCTGTCCGCGACGAGCGTCAGCGGCTTGACGGTCTCCGACACGCGGCGCAACGTCTCCGACGTGCGCACGACCGCGCGGTAGCGCGCGGGCAAGAGCGCCAGGTCGGTCGGCTGGGGGTTGAGGGTGAAGAAGCCGTCGACAGCCAGCTCGGTCGGGCCGACCCGCCGCGAGAGCTCGCGCTGCAGCTCACGCGGGCCCCAGTAGCGGACGTCGAACAGCGTCCGCGGCTCGCGGAAGCGGCGCTCGCGCGCCTGGTTCCAGAGGCTCTTCGCACCGTAGAGGTTCGCCATCTGGATCAGCGACTCGCCACCCGGCTTCAACACGCGTCCGATCTCCTCGAACGCCGCGAGCGAGTCGCGCTTCGAGAAGTGCTGGAAGACGCTGTACGAGAACACGACATCGACGCTCGCGTCGGCAAACGGGAGATGCCGGGCGTCGCCGACGACGTACTGCGCGTCGACGCCGAGCTGGTCCGCGACGCGACGGGCGGCCTGGACCCCCTTGAGCGACGGGTCGATGCCGGTCGCGGCGTACCCGCGTCGCGTCGCGGCGACGCACCAGCGGCCCCAGTTGCACCCGACCTCGAGAAAGGTCCTGCCCTCGCCGGGCGGGAGCCGAAGCTCGGGGATCGGATACTCGGGCAGGTCGGCGATCAGGTGCTCGTACAGCCGCCCGCAGGTCGCGCCGATCACCTCCTGCACGAACGGGTCGATTCCGTCGCGCACGGGGGGCGGTAGCTGCTCGACCTTGCCGCAGGCCGCGTGCGTCGGAGCTTCCTCGTCGACGAGGAGGACCAGGATCCCGTCGACGACCGGATACTCGTGCCCCTGCTCGCACACGCCGTCGCGCAGCGCGCTTCGGTCGCGCGGGCAGACGAGCTCGAGCGGCACTACGCCGCGACGGATCGGATGTTCACGCTGTCGGCGAGCGTCGTGGGCGCATGCACACGCTTCAGCGCCTCGGAGACTTGCACGATCGCGCGGAAGCGCTGAGGCAGCAGGTCGAGGTCGCGTTTCTGCGGGTTCAGCGTGAAGAAGCCGTCCGTCGAGAGCTCCGTGGGTCCGATGCGGCCGAAGACGTTCTTCAGCTGCGACGGCGTCCAGTAACGCACCTCGAACTCGTCGCCCTCGCGGAAGCGGCGCTGCGCGAGGCGAACGAGGTTGAGCACGCCGAGCGCGTTCGGCATCTGCACCCACGAGTAGCCGCCGGGCTCGAGCACGCGACGGATGTCGAGGACCGAGAGCGCGACGTCGGACTTCGAGAAATGCTGGAGAACGCCGTACGAGAAGACGACGTCGAACGTGCCGTCCGCGAACGGGAGCTTGCGTGCGTCGGCGACGACGTAGCGCGCGTTGTCGACACCGAGCTGACGCGCGATCCGACGGGCGGCGACGATCGCCTCGAAGGACGGGTCGATCCCGATCGGGCGGTAGCCGCGTTGCGCCGCCGCGATCGTCCAGCGCCCCCAGTTGCAACCGATGTCGAGCAGTAGCTCACCGTTTCCGCGCGGCAAGGGAAAATCAGGGATCGGGTAGCGCGGCATCCCGCCGGAGAGGTGCTTGTAGAGGTTCCCGTGCGTGCCGAGGATCAGCTCCGCGACGTACGGGTCGACCGCCTCGCCCTCGACCGGCGGCGGCTCCGCGGCGCGCACCCGCTCGACCTGCTCCGGGTTCGACCAGTAGCCCGGCTGCGTCGGCTCGATCTCGTCGTCGACGACCATCACGGGGATGCCGTCGACGAACGGGTACTCGTGCCCGTGCTCGCAGACGAGCATCTCGCCGCGAGGCTCCAGGCGCGAACGATCGCGTGGGCACGCGAGCTCCTGCCAGAGCTCCACCGCGGTCTGCGTCACCGCGTTCCCGCCGCTTTCTCCCAGACCGCCGGCACGCCGGAGCGAAGATAGCCAGCGAGCGCCTCGACCGTCGCCCACGTCACGAGCACGTAGTAGCGCGGCAGCCCCGGCCGGAGCGCGGCGAGGCCGAGAAACGCGAGCTGGCCGGCGAAGAGAGCCCGGTAGAGCGTGCCCTCGCCCAGGAGGGCCGCGTTCGTCCCGAGGGCGACGAGGTGGAGGAGGCCGGACGCGTAGCGCAGGTGCCGGTGCGAGACGATCTCCGCCAGGTAGAGCGGGCCGAGGCCCCGCAGCATTCCCCCTTCGAGCACGATCGCCCAGCAGTGCTCAAACATGCGCACCTTGCGGCAGTACTCGTCGCCGATGTTCGGCGTCGGCTTCTCGAACGCGACTGCTTCAGGTTCGTAGACCGCGCGCCGGCCGCGCTGCACCATCAAGTACGGGAACGAGAGGTCGTGGCCGAACCGCGGGTCGACGTCGACGTAGTCCGA
>JBDTVA010000016.1:0-10261 GCA_040007455.1 Actinomycetota bacterium
CCTCGACGTCGAGCTCGACGACGACGAAGCCGAGGCGGCCGTCGCCTCGGCGCGTGAGGTGCCCGGCGCTCTGGACCTCGAGGGAGTGGATCGGAATCTCGTCCTTCTTGGCGACGGCGACGATCGTGAGCTCGTAGCACGACGCGCACGCGGCGAGCAGGAGCTCCTCGGGACTCCACAGACGGACGTCCGGGCCGCCGAGCTCGGGCGGCGCGGCGACGTCGAGCTCCGGCTTGTCGCGCGCGGAGACGAGGACGCGCTTGCCCTGCACCCAGTCGGCGGTCGCGGAGAAGCGGTGATCTTTGATGACGGCCACGACGTCGTCCTTTCTGGAGAGAACGGGTCGCACGAAGGGTCCCGCCGCGGTACGTGGCGCGCATCCGGGCCGAAGCTGAGGCTCGTTCGGGGTTTTCCCGCAGCGCCCCTCGGCGAAGGCGCCGATGGAACACCAGGCGCGAGCGCGCACGATCGGGTGGTCCCTCGACCGAGGAACGACCGAGGAAGGAGTGTCATGAGCGGACCGACAGACACGAGGCAGATGCCCGCGCTCGCCGATCTGAGCGTCATCCGCGCGATGCATCCAGGCGTGCTCGCGTGCCCGCCTGACACCTCGGTGCAGCGAATCGCGGAGCTCATGGCCGGCTACGGCATCCACGCGGTCGTCGTCTTCCGACGAGATCGCGACGGGGGCCGAACGGCGTGGAGCGTCGTCTCCGACCTCGACCTCGTCGGCGCGGCGCTCGCGGACGAGGAGGCGACAGCAGGGAGCATCGCCGCGAGCCCGGCCGTGACGGTCGAGACCGACGACACGCTCGAGCGGGCGGCGCAGCTCATGGTCGAGCACGACGCATCGCACCTGCTCGTACTCGACGCCGACACCACACATCCGGTGGGCGTCCTGTCCACGCTCGACGTCGCCGCCGCCGTCGGAGGGATGAACGTCCGGTCAGGCCCGCCGCGCCGCCGCCGCGCGCGCGTCTGAAGTGCGGTAGGTCAGGGCGCGAGCAGACGACGCACGGCGCGCGCGATCACGAGCTCCTCGCGCGCCGGCACGACGACCACGTCGAAGTCGCCGAGGAACGCGAGCTGCTCGCAGACTCGGTCGCGCACGTCGGCCGAGCCCTCCCCCACGCCGCCCGTGAACGCGAGTGCGTCGAGCCCGCCGAGCGCCACCGCCATCGCGCCGACCGTCGTCGCGACGCGGTACGCGTACAGATCGAGAGCGGGTGTGCCCACCAGCTCGCGGGGGTCGCTCGAGCCGCCGAGGGCGAGGAGGCCCGACTCGTGTTCGAGCGCGTGATCGAGCTCGTCGGGCGAGACGCCGCGCTCACGCAGGAGGTAGAGGAGCGCACCCGGATCGACGCTCCCCGAGCGAGTGCCCATGGGAACGCCTTCGAGCGGACTGAAGCCCATCGACGTGTCGACCGAGCGTCCGTCGAGCACGGCGGTCACCGAGCAGCCGCCGCCGAGGTGACAGACGACGAGCCGCGAGACCGGCACCTGCCCCGCCACCCACTCGACCGAGAGGCCGTGGAACCCGTAACGGCGGATCCCCCACTCCCGCCACTGGGACGGCACCGCGTACGTCGAGGCTCGGTCGGGCATCGTCGCGTGGAACGCCGTGTCGAAGACCGCGACGTGCGGAACGTCGCCGAGCGCGAGTCTCGCGTCGCGGATCGCCGCGAGGGCGGGCAGGTTGTGGAGCGGCGCGATCGTTGCCAACTGCGCGATCGCCGCCTCGACCTCGTCGTCGATCTCGACCGGTGCCCGAAACCGCTCGCCGCCGTGCACGACGCGGTGGCCGACGGCGTCGGCGGCGAGCCAGCCGTCGACGGCGGTTGCCTCCTCGCCGTCGACGAGGTGGAGCTTCAGGCTTGTCGAGCCCGCGTTGACGGCGAGCACGCGCACGTCAGTGCGGCCAGGACCACTCGCGGACGTCCGGCGTGTCCTCGCCGACCTCGCGCGTGTAGGCGCGGTGACGAAGCCGTTCCTCGACCATGTGCTGTCGCAGGTGTGCCGCGCGCGCGCCGAGCTCGGGCACGCGGTCGATCGCATCGATCACGAGGTGGAAGCGGTCCAGGTCGTTCAGCATCACCATGTCGAACGGCGTCGTCGTCGTCCCTTCCTCCTTGTAGCCGCGCACGTGGAGGTTCGCGTGGTTCGCGCGGCGATAGGTGAGACGGTGGATCAGCCAGGGGTACCCGTGGTAGGCGAAGACGACCGGCCGATTCGTCGTGAAGAGCGCGTCGAACTCCGCGTCGGACATGCCGTGCGGATGCTCGCTCTCGGGCTGCAGGCGCATCAGGTCGACGACGTTGACGATCCGCACTTTCAGGTCGGGAACGTGCTCGCGGAGCAGCGCCGCCGCAGCGAGCGTCTCGACCGTCGGCACCTCCCCCGCGCACGCCAGCACAACGTCCGGCTCGCCTCCCTCGTCGTTGCTCGCCCAGTCCCAGATCCCGATCCCGCTCGTGCAGTGAACGATCGCCTCGTCCATCGTCAGGAAGTCGAGCGCCGGCTGCTTGCCCGCGACGATCACGTTGACGTAGTCGCGAGAGCGCAAGCAGTGGTCGGCGACGGAGAGGAGGCAGTTCGCGTCCGGCGGGAGGTAGACGCGGATGATCTCCGCCTTCTTGTTCACAACGTGGTCGATGAAACCGGGATCCTGGTGCGAGAAGCCGTTGTGGTCCTGCCGCCACACGTGCGAGGTGAGCAGGTAGTTGAGCGACGCGATCGGGCGCCGCCAGGGGATCTCGCGCGTCACCTTGAGCCACTTCGCATGCTGGTTGAACATCGAGTCGATGATGTGGATGAACGCCTCGTAGCAGTTGAAAAGGCCGTGCCTTCCGGTCAGGAGGTAGCCCTCGAGCCAGCCCTGGCAGAGATGCTCGCTCAGCACCTCCATCACGCGGCCGTCGGGCGAGAGGTGGTCGTCGCCCGGCTGGACCTCGGCCACCCACGCGCGGTCGGTCGCCTCGAAGACGGCGTTGAGCCGGTTCGAGGCCGTCTCGTCCGGCCCGAAGACACGGAAGGACTCCGGGTTCCGCCGCACGACGTCCCGCAGGAACTCACCAAGCACGCGCGTGGCCTCGCTCGAGGTCTGCGCCGGCGCGGACACCTCGACCGCGTAGTCGCGGAAATCCGGGAGATCGAGGTCGCGGAGGAGTAGCCCCCCGTTTGCGTGCGGGTTGGCGCTCATTCGCCGTTCGCCCTCCGGGGCGAGTGCGGCGAGCTCCGGAACGAGCGCTCCGTGCTCGTCGAAGAGCTCCTCCGGCCCGTAGCTGCGGAGCCAGCGCTCGAGCTCTGACAGCTGGTCGTGTGCGAGCGGCACCTGGTGCGAGCGAGGCGTGCCCTCACCCGGTCCCGTCCAGCCCTTCGGCGTGCGCAGGACGATCATCGGCCAGCGCGGCCGCTCGGCACTCCCCCGCCCTCGGATCGCGCGGATCTCGGCGAGCACCGTCTCGAGCGTCGCCGCCATCCTGCGGTGCGCTTCGGCGGGCTCGTCGCCGTCCACGAAGTACGGCTCGTGCCCGTAGCCGCGCAGCAGCTCGCGCAGCTCGTCCTCCGGGATGCGCGCGAGCACCGTCGGATTCGCGATCTTGTAGCCGTTGAGGTGCAGGATCGGCAGGACGACGCCGTCGCGCTGCGGGTTCACGAACTTGTTCGAGTGCCAGCTGGCCGCAAGCGGGCCGGTCTCCGCTTCGCCGTCGCCGATCACGCAGCAGACGAGCAGGTCGGGGTTGTCGAACGCGGCCCCGTAGGCGTGCACGAGCGCGTAGCCGAGCTCACCGCCCTCGTGGATCGAGCCCGGCGTCTCCGGCGCGACGTGGCTCGGGATGCCGCCGGGGAACGAGAACTGGCGAAAGAGCTTCCGGAGGCCCCCCTCGTCGCGGCCGATGTGCGGATACACCTCGGAGTACGTGCCCTCGAGGTACGCGTTCGCCACGAGCGCCGGCCCACCGTGGCCCGGGCCCGTCACGAAGATCGCGTTCAGGTCGTGAGCCTTGACCGCGCGGTTCAGGTGCGCGTAGAGAAAGTTCAGGCCGGGCGTCGTCCCCCAGTGACCCAGGAGCCGCGGCTTCACGTGCTCGAGCGTGAGCGGCTCGCGGAGCAGCGCGTTGTCGAGCAGGTAGATCTGCCCGACGGAGAGGTAGTTGGCGGCGCGCCAGTAGGCATCGAGGAGCCGGAGCTCCTCGGGGTCGAGCTGCGCGCCGGCCGTCATGGCCGAGACGCTACTCAACGGGCTCTCGGACGACCAGGACGGAGCAGCGCGCCTCGTGCGCGATCCGCTCGCTCACGCTCCCGAGCGCACGGATCCCGCGCAGCCCGCGGCTGCCCACGACGATGAGGTCGACCTCTTCCGAGAGCACGTGGAGCGCGTGCACCGCGGTCTCGTCGATCGCCTCCAGCCCGGGCGCGAGCTCGCGCGCTGCCTCGAGGTCGACGAGCGGCTCCTTCGTCGCGGCGACGGGGCGCAACATCGCACCGAGGCGCGTCGCGAGCTCGGTTGCCGCTGCGAGCGCGGCCTCGGAGCTCCGCGAGCCGTCGACCCCGACGACGATCGTCCGCGGCCACGTCCGCCGATCGCTCGGCGGTCGCGCAACGAGAACGGAGCAGGGCGCCTCGTGCAGGAGATGTGTGGCGACGGAGCCAAGCGTGATGCCGACCATGCGACTCCCACCGTGCGTTCCGACGACGACGAGCGTCGCTCCCACGCGGTCGATCTCGCCCCGGAGCACGTCGAGCGGATGTCCTTCGATCAGCCGCGTCTCGACACGGTGCATCGAGCCGGCCTCGGCGCGCCCGCGCTCGCTCGCCCGCATCGCCCCCTCAGCCAGCTCTTCGGCGACGCGTGTCGCCATCCAACCGGCGTGGACTGCGAGGGACGGATCGTGCACCGTCGCAAGGACGAGCGAACCGTCCAGGCCGGCCACGCGCGCAGCGATCCAGGCAGCTTCAGCCCCTGCGTCGGAGTCGTCGACTCCGCAGAGAACCCGCTCGCAGAGGTCGGTCGGCTCGTGCATCGCCCTGAGGCTCGCATCTGCCCCCCGCCAGGCGAATCGGCGGCGACGCGGATCCGGGATGCGGGCAGGTACGGATGTGAGCCCGATTGCACCTCGCAACGCTGGACCTGCGCGTCGCCGCGCCCGTCATCCGATTATCACGAGGACGCCGAGCGCCGCGACGCACGCGCCGATGAGCACGATCGTCGCTGCGGTCACCACGGTGCCGACCGGCCCAAGCGCATGCGGTCCCATCAACTCGCGGTCGCGAGCGAGTCCCAGCACGAGCACGAGCAACGGCACGAGGAGGATCGCGTTCAACGCCTGGGTTAGGTAGAGCACCTGCACGAGCGGCACGCCCGGGGCCACGACCAGCCCGACCGCCGCCGCGATGACGACGAAATACGTCGTGTAGAAGAGCGGCGCTTCGCGGAACGAGTCGTCGAGCGCCGCCTCGGATCCAACCAGCTCGCTCACGGAGTACCCCGTCGAGAGCGGAAGGATCGCTGCTGCGATCAGGCCGGCACCGAGCAGGCCTGCCGCGAAGAGCACCGAGGCGAAGCGACCAGCGACCGGCTCGAGCGCGACCGCCGCGTCAGCCGCGTCCTCGATCGAGCGTCCCTGGACGTGCAGCGTCGCGGCGCAGGCGACGACGACGAAGAAGCCGATCAGCCCGGTGAGCAGGGCGCCGCCGATCACGTCGACGCGCTCGTAGCCGAGGTCGCGCGGGTGGAGCCGCTTGTCGACGACGTACGACTGGATGAACGCGAGACCCCATGGCGCGAGCGTCGTCCCGACAACCGCGGTCGCTGCGAGCAGCGCCTCGCTCGTCGCGGGGATCGTCGGCACGACGAGGCCGCGCGCCGCTTCGCCCCAGTTGGGGTCGGCGAGGACGGCGGCGAACACGTAAGCCACGAACACCGAGCACGCGGCGATGAGCACGTGCTCGATGCGCTTGAACGTTCCGCGGAGAACGAGCACCGCGATGGCCACGGCCGCGATCGGGGCCGAGAGCCATCGCGGGATGTGGGCGAGCTCGAGCGCGGCCGCGATCCCTGCGAACGCCGCAGCAGCCGTGCCGATGTTCGCGAGCAGCAGCGCAAGCAGCGCGGCGAGGCCGATGCGCGCGCCGTACCGGTAGCGAATCAGACCCGCGAGGCCCTCGCCTGTGACGACGCCCATCCGCGCACCAAGCTCGTGGAAGAGGATGAGCGCGGCCGTCGAGAGCGCCAGGACCCAGAGCAGCTGGTAGCCGTAGTCCGCACCGAGAATCGAGTAGGTCGTGATGCCCGCCGGGTCGTCGTCGGAGAGACCCGCGAGTAGGCCGGGGCCGACCACCGCGGCGAGCAGCACCAGCCCGCTACGGCGCGGCATGCCGCCTGATCAGCCGGAACGGGAACCGACGCCGCCTCGGCGTACGGCGCCGCGCCCGCACTCGGACAGGACGTCCAATCCCCGCGACAACCTCCTCGCCCAGCGACGGCGGCAGCTGCTCGAGGAGCGCCGCGAGCTCGTCCTCGTGGAGGCGGTGGACGGCCGCCGCCGGGGACGCAAGCTGAAGGCCGTGCGCGGGGCGCGCGACGACGTGCAGCGACTGCCAGTCGACCGTCCGGCTGCGCAGCCGGCGCGCAAGCGCGCGAAAGCCCAGCCGCCGGACGAGCGCGGCCGTTCCGACATCGACCCCGACGAGCCTGAGCTTCCCATCGTTCTCGACCAACTCGACGTCCCCGACGCGACGTACACGCTTGCCGTCGAGGTCGACGACCTGCGCGTCGAGCACGTGCCGGCCGAGCAGAAGGGCGCGCGAGGGCTCGGCGCCCGTCATGTCACGGAGCCGAACCACGGGGTCGAGCGCCTCGACCGCGCTCCAGGGATACCACCGGCCGCGAACGACGAGGTGGGTGACGAGAGGGTTCACTTCGGCGAGTGACGCAGCGAGGTCGGCAACCCTTCCGACGCGCTCGCCTCTCGGACCGATCACCGTCGTCCCGAGGACGTCGGACAGCCGGCGGGAGGCCACTACCAGGTCTTCGTCTGCGGCCGCACCTCGGTCGCCTTGACACGCACTCGCGCGTCGACTGCGACGCAGCCGTCGGGTCCGATGATGAGTGGGTTGAGATCGAGCTCGGCGACCTCAGGGAGGTCCTCGCCGAGCGCGGAGAGCCGGTGGAGCACGTCGACGACGGCATCGGCGTCGGCAGGAGGCTTTCCCCGGTAGCCCCGCACGAGCGTGCCGCTCTTCCCTTCGAGCACGAGCTCGTGCGCGTCGACGTCCGTGAGCGGCGCAATGCGCACCCCGGCATCGCCGATCAGCTCGGCCATCACGCCGCCCGGGCCGAGCGCGATCAGCGGGCCGAACAACTCGTCCTGGACGAGCCCGGTCAGCAGCTCGGCGCTCCCGGTCCGCATCGGTTGAACGACCACCGGGCCCCCGATCCGCGCGGCCGCCTCGCGCACGTCGTCCTCGGTCTGGAGGTCGAGCACGACACCGCCGCTCTCGGTCTTGTGCACGCCGGCGAGCGCGGTCTTCACGACGACCGGGAAGCCGAGCTCCGTCGAGCAGCGGGCCGCCTCTTCGGGCGTGCCGGCCACGCGCTGCTCGACGACAGGGAGTCCGTAGGCCTCGAGCAGGGCGCGAGAGTCATCGGGATCGAGCCAGAGGTCGGGGGCGCGCTCGAGCGCGGTCGCGACGATCCGGCGCGCTTCCTCGCGGTCGATGCCTTCGAGTGCCGGGATGCTGCCGGCCGGGCGGCGCAGCCACTCCGCGCGCGCGGCCGCCCTGCCGAGGGCGCGCGCGGCGGATTCGGGATACCCGAACGAGGCGACGCCGGCTTCGAGGAGGACGGGTGGGGTCCCGCGGGAGTCCATCACCGCGGCGACGATCGGCTTCTCCGCGCCGGCAGCCGCCTGGACCACGGCAAGCGCGACCCGGTCGGCGGTCGCGGTGACCGGAGGCACGAAGAGCACCAGCACCGCATCGACGCCGCGGTCCTGCAGCAGGACCGGCAGTACGGCCTCGTACGTCGAAGCGGTCGCAGACCCGAGCATGTCGACGGGGTTCGCGACGCTCGCCTCGACGGGCAGGAGCTCGGAGAGCCGCGCCACGCTCTCGTCGGCCAGCGTCGGCAGCTCGAGCCCCGCTGCCTCGCAAGCGTCGGCGGCGAGGATCCCGAGGCCTCCCGCGTTCGTCAGCACGGCGACGCGGCGACCGCGCGGCAGGGACTGCTTCGACAGCAGCACCGACGCGTCCACGAGCTCTTCGAGGGTCTCTGCTCGGATCACGCCGGCCTGGTGGAAGAGCGCTTCGACGGCCGCGTCCGAGCTCGTGAGCGCGGCAGTGTGGGAGCCCGCCGCCTTCGAACCGGCGGAGGTGCGGCCACTCTTGAGCGCGAGGATCGGCTTCGTCCGCGAGACCCGTCGCGCGATGCGCGCGAACTTCCGGGGGTTGCCGAACGACTCGAGGTAGAGCGCGATCAGGTTCGTGCTCTCGTCGTCCTCGAAGCGCTCGAGCAGGTCGTTCGACGAGACGTCAGCCTTGTTCCCGATCGAGACGAACGCCGACAGTCCGATGCCGCGGGCGTCTGCGGCCTCGATGAGCGCGAGGCCAAGCGCACCGCTCTGCGACGAGAACCCGATCGAGCCCCAGCGCGGCGCCTTGCCTGCGAAGGTCGCGTTCAGGCGGGTGCCGGCGGACGCGATCCCGAGGCAGTTCGGGCCGATCATCCGCGCACCGCGCGCGCGCACGAGCGCGAGCAGCCGGTCCTGGCGCTCAGCGCCTTCCGAGCCGACCTCTGCGAACCCCGCGGAGATGACGCAGAGCGCGCGAACACCGCTCGCGAGCGCGTCCTCGGCCGCACCGAGCACGTGCTCGCCCGGAACGCAGATCACCGCGAGGTCGACCGGATCCGGGATCTCCGCCACCGTTGCGTAGCCGCGCACCCCGGCGACGGACTCGCCCTGGCGGTTGACCGGATAGACCGCGCCCGTGAAGTCGGCGGCGAGGACGTTCCGGAAGAGCTCGCCGCCGATCGAGCCGCGTCGGGGCGACGCGCCGATGACGGCGACCGACGAGGGCTCGAAGAACGGGCGGAGCGACGCGACGACGGCTTCGTGATCGCGGCCCTCGACACTCTCGAGGTAGCGCTGCGTCGGCGCGATCGGGAAGGTCAGCTCGACCTCTCCCCCGGCGACGTCTCGCGTGACGGCGAAGCCGACGGCCTCGAAGACGCCGAGCATCTGTCGGTTGTCCGAAAGGACCTCCGCGACGAAACGCTCGACGCCGAGCTCGCCGGCGCGGGCCGCGAGCTGCTCGAGGAGCCGTGTGCCGATCCCGCGGCGCTGGTAGTCGTCGGCCACGGCGAACGCCACCTCCGCAGCCTTCGGGTCACGAAGCCGCGCGAAGTTCGCGACGGCCACGATCCGGTTGTGGATGGAACCGACGAGCGCACCTGCTTCGTGTGCGTCTGCGGTCGTCAGGGGCTCGACCAGCCGCGGGCCGATCTCGGGAAACCCGTGGAACCGCCGGTAGAGGCTCTCCTGCGAGAGGCCGCGGAAGAAGCCGAGCAGCGCGTCCGCGTCGTCAGGGCCAGGCGCGCGCAGGCGCAGCGTCGTGCCGTCTCGAAGGATGACGTCGAGGGGCTTCGCGGCGATCGTGGCCATGGTGAGCATCTTCGCGCAGACGAGGCCCGAACCGTCGCGTAGAAAGCCGCACGGCGGCTCCGCGAAGGCTCCGATGCCGACCCCGCGCCCTCGGCTGACACTCGCTCCAAAAGGAGGCGCTCATGGAAGCGCTCGTGTATCACGGCCCGGGCAAACGGGCCTGGGAGTCCGTGCCCGATCCAACGCTCAAGGTTCCGACCGACGCGATCGTGCGCATCGACACCGCGACGATCTGCGGGACCGACCTGCACATCCTCAAGGGCGACGTGCCCGAGGTGACGCCGGGGACGATCCTCGGCCACGAGGCCGTCGGGACGATCGAGGAGGTGGGCAGCGCCGTCACGAGCTTCGTGCCCGGCGACCGCGTGCTCCTCTCCTGCATCACCTCGTGCGGCCGATGTCGCTTCTGCAAGGAGGCGCGTTACGGCCTCTGCACCGGCGGCGGCGGCTGGATCCTCGGCCACCTGATCGACGGCGTGCAGGCGGGGTATGCCCGCATCCCGTTCGTCGACACGTCGGCGTACAAGGTGCCGGAGCTCCTGACCGACGAGCAGGTGTTGTTCCTCGCCGACATCCTCCCGACGTCGTTCGAGGTCGGG
>JBDTVA010000017.1:0-10243 GCA_040007455.1 Actinomycetota bacterium
CCGCAGGGCTCGCCGGCGCGATCGGGCTCGCCGGTCTCTACCGCGGGATGGCGATCGGCGCGATGGGGGTCGTGGCGCTCGCGCGCTCGTCGCGGCGCTCGGGTTCGGCGGATACTTCGTGTTCATGGACCGTGCGAGTGCGGACGACGCATACTGGGCCGTCGTCGTGGCGCGCGCGTTTTCGTCCATGCTCGCCCTCGGGGTGGCAGCCGCACGGGGCGCGCTTCGCGTCGGGCGGGGCAACCTCCCGGTGCTCGTCGCCATCGGCCTGTTCGACGTCGCGGCGAACCTCGCGCTGGCGCTCGCGTTGAACGAGGGCTACGTCAGCCTCGTCTCCGTCGTCGCCTCGCTGTACCCGGTCGGGACCGTCCTGCTGGCCGTCGTCGTGCTGCGCGAGCGGCCTGCGCGTTCGCAGGCGCTCGGGGGCGCGATCGCGCTCACCGGCGTCGGCCTGATCGCGGCGGCCGCCTGAGATGCCGCTCGACGAGCTGACGATCGAGAGCGAGGCGCTGCGCGGCAACCCGCTCGGCGACCCGCACGTGCGGCCGCTCTGGGTCTACACGCCGCCGGACTACGACGGAGGGCCTGCGATCTACGTACTGCAGGGATACACCGGACAGGTGGACATGTGGCGGAACCGCGCCGCGTTTCGCCCGACGATCTTCGAGCTGCTCGACCGCGAGCGGATCGACGCGCGGGTCGTGTTCGTCGACGCGTGGACGTCGGTCGGCGGATCGCAGTTCGTCGACTCGCACGGCTCGGGCCGCTATCACTCGTACATCTGCGACGAGCTCGTCCCGTTCGTCGACGAGCGATACGAGACGAACGGGCTGCGGGGCGTGGCCGGCAAGTCGAGCGGGGGCCAGGGCGCCGCAGTGACGGCGATGCTGCGCCCGGATCTCTTCTCGGGCTACGCCAGCCATGCCGGCGGCGGCCTGTTCGAGGTCTCGATCCGGCCGTTCTTCCGGCTCGCGGCGCGGCGGCTCCGCGACGCGTACGACGGGTCGGTCGAACGCTTCCTCGAGGAACTGCGCGCGTCGCCCGCCCCGCTCGAGCACCCGCACGATCTGCACGTTCTCCTCCAATGGGGCTTCTCGGCCGCGTACTCGGCGGACGATGACGGCACCGTGCGCCTCCCCTACGACACTGCGACGGCGCAGGTGATCCCGGAGCTCTGGGATCGCTGGCTCGAGTGGGACTACCCGACGATGATCCCGCGCCACGCCGACGCGCTTCGCGGGATGCGGGCCATCTACTACGACGCCGGCACGCGCGACGAGTGGTACCTCGATCTCGTGTTGGAGTGGATCCGCCGCGAGCTGACGGCGCTCGGCGTCCCCGACCTCCAGGCCGAGCTCTTCGACGCGACCCACGCCGGGATCGAGTACCGCTACCCGATCGGCCTGCGCTACCTCGCGGACAGGCTCAGACGTTGAAGCGGATGTTCAGGACGTCGCCGTCCTGGACTTCGTACGTCTTCCCCTCGACACGCTCGAGCCCCTGGCGGCGGGCGTCCGCGTGCGACCCGGCGCCGACGAGATCGTCCCAGCGGATCACCTCGGCGCGAATGAACCCGCGCGCGATGTCGCTGTGGATCGTCTCGGCCGCGGCGAGAGCCGTCTCGCCCTTCCGCAGCGTCCACGCGCGCGTCTCCTTCTCCCCAGCGGTGAAGAAGGTGATCAGGTCGAGCGTCTCGACGAGCCCGCGCACGACCGCGCCGAGCGCGGACTCGCCCTCGCGAAACGACGCAGCGTCCTCGTCTGAGAGCTCAGCGAGCTCGGCCTCGAGCTTGAGGTCGGTCCCGCCCGGCCCGTTCACGATCTCCATGATCGGCTTGATCGTGAGCAGCTCGAGCTCAGCCGGGATCTCGACATCGGCACCGAGCTCGCTCACGGCCTGGAGGTTCTCGAGATGCGCCACCAGCTTCTCGAGGTTCTCGACCTCGGCGCGAAGCTTCGCGTCGCCCGACTTCGCCTGCTTCGTCACGCGCTCGAGGCGGCGCTGAACGTGGTCCCGGTCGGCGGCGAGCAGCTCGAGGGTGAGCTCTTCGGAGTCGCTGCGCGCGTCGCGTGTGCCCGACCATCCGTCGAGCACCGCGAGCATCAGGTCGACCTGGCGCAGGTTGCCGAGTAGCTCCGCCCCGGTCCCCGGCACGTCGACGACGCGCACCGCGGCGGGCGTGACCTTCTTCGCGCCGACCGTCTCGGCCAGCTGACGGAGCCGGTCGTCCGGGACGGCCGCCATGCCGACGTTGTCGCGGCCCGTCGTCTCCGCGCCCGTAAGCGCTCGAAAGAGCGACGTCTTGCCCGCGTTCGGCAGCCCCACGATCCCGACCTGGAGCGCCACCTACGTTGTCTGGATCTGCTTCTGCAAGGCCGCGAGCGCGCGGTGCTGCAGCGACTTCACCGCGCCCTCGGTCTTGTCGAGGATCGTCGCGACCTCGCCGTTCGAGAAGCTGAAGACGAACTTGAGCGTCAGCACCTGCTGCTGCTCGTCGGAGAGGTCCTCGATCAACTCGAGCAGGCTCTGCCGCCCGATCGAGTGCAGCGCCTCGACCTCCGCGGAGTCCTGCTCGTTGCCGATCGGCTCCGGCACCTCCTCCTCGAGCTGCACGCGGCGGGACGCGCGAAAGTGGTCCATCGAGAGGTTGTGCGCAATCCGAAAGAGCCAGGCCGAGAACGGTGCCGACTGGAAGCGAAACTTGCCGATCGACTCGAGCATCCGCAGGAAGGTCTGCGTGGTCAGGTCCTCGGCGTCGTGGCGGTTCCCGACCGTCATGTGCAGGTAGCTGTAGATCCGGTCGAAGTGGATCAGGTACAGCTCTTCGAGCGCAGCGCGGTCACCCTGCTGCCCGCGCTCGACCAGCCGCCTGATCCGCGCGCCCGACTCCTTCGCCCGCTCGATCGTGCGTTCCGCCATTTCGCTGAGGTCTGCCCCTGCCGCTGAGCCGCGTAACTAGGGCCCCGGCGAGCCGAAACCGACCCGGGACTCCCGCAGGAACCGCTTCACATAGGCGATGTGGCCGAGCACCACGGCGTACCGGCCGTCCTCGGCGTCGATCATGAGCACGCTCTCGTCGCCGGACGCAAGCCGCCGCTCCAACTCGTCGGCGGCGTCGTTCGACATCAGTGTCGTGAACGACTGGCCGCCCTGGTAGGCGACCTCGACCCGGACCTTGTCCTCAGCCGGCATCGCTCACCAGCTCCGCAAGGACACCGTGAGCGGCGTCGGGGTGGACGAAGGCGACCTCGAGCCCGAACAAGCCGTGGCGCGGGCTGCTGTCGATCAGCTCGGCGCCTTCACGTTCCAGTTCGGCCAGCGAGGCGGAGAGATCTTCGACCGCGTAGGCGACGTGGTGCATGCCCGGCCCGCGCTTGGCCAGGAACTTCCCGACGGGCGTGTCGTCGCCGAGGGACGCGAGCAGCTCGACCCGGCTCTCGCCGACCCGAAGCGACGCCGCCTCGACGCCCTGGTCCGGCACCGTCTCGCGGTGCTCGACACGTGCGCCGAACAGGCGCTCGTAGGTCGTCACCGCCTCGTCGAGATCCTCGACGGCGACGCCGAGATGATGGATCCCCTTCGCCTGCACGGGGGCGATCCTACCCGGGGCTACTCGGGCAGCGAGACGACCTGCGGCGTGCCGACGAGCTCGGAGGCCCTGGACTCTGCGACGAGGTCGCCGAGCATGGCCACGAGCTCTTCGCGGAGCAGCGTCTCCTTCTCCAGGAGCGCGCTCGAGAGGCGGTCGAGCGAGTGCCGGTGCTTCTCGATCAACCGCACGGCCTCGGAATACGCCCCGTCCGTCAGGAGTGCTTGCTCCTGGTCGCGAACGCGCTTCGTCTCCTCCGACAGCGCGTAGTTGTCGGCTCGGAGCGTTCGCGAGGACACGCTGTCCGACATGCCCCACTCGAAGACCATCGAGCGCGCGATCTGCGTCGCCTTCTCGAGGTCGCTCGCCGCGCCGTTCGTCACGCGCCCGAACACGACCTGCTCGGCCGCGCGTCCGGCGAGGCAGATCTTCATCACGTCGACGAGCTCTTCCTTCGTCTCCATGTAGCGGTCCTCGGACGGGAGGTTGAGCGTGTAGCCGAGCGCCTGCCCACGGGCGACGATCGTCACCTTCTGCACCGGCGCGACCTCGCCCATCAGGAACGACATCAGCGCGTGCCCGGCCTCGTGGTAGGACAGGATGCGCCGCTCCTTCTCGGTGAGGACCTTCTTCTGCTGCAAGCCGGCGACGACGCGCTCGATCGCGTTGTCGAAGTCGACGTGCGAGATGTACTGCGCCTCGTGGCGGCCCGCAAAGATCGCGGCCTCGTTCGCGATGTTCGCGAGGTCGGCGCCGGCGAGCCCTGCGGTCTGTTTCGCAATCTGCTCGAGGTCGACGTCGGCGGCCAGCGGCTTGCCGCGCGTGTGCACGCGGAGGATCGCCTCGCGGCCGGCGAGGTCGGGCGGCGAGACGAGCAGCTGGCGGTCGAAGCGGCCCGGCCGGAGCAGCGCCTGGTCGAGGTCCTGGATGCGGTTGGACGCGCCCATGACGACGACCTGCGCGGCCGCACCGAAACCGTCGAGCTCGACGAGCAGCTGGTTCAAGGTCTGGTCCTGCTCGCGGTTGAAGCCGCCCCCGGTGCGCGCGGTTCCGACGGCGTCGAGCTCGTCGATGAAGATGATCGAGGGCGCGTTCTTGCGCGCGTCGTCGAAGAGCTTGCGGATGCGAGCTGCGCCGAGGCCGGCGAACATCTCGACGAACGCGGACGCGCTCTGCGAGAAGAACTTCGCGCCCGACTCGTGGGCGACCGCCTTCGCGAGCAGCGTCTTGCCGGTGCCCGGAGGGCCGTAGAGCAGGATCCCGCGTGGCACGCGTGCTCCGAGCCGCTCGAAGCGCTCGGGGTGCTGCAGGAAGTCGACGACCTCCTGCAGCTCGGCCTTCGCCTCGGGGAGCCCTGCGACGTCCTCCCAGCGGATCGAGGACTTGCCCTGCGCGTCCTGCTGCGCCGGCTTGATCCGCGGCATCAGCTGCATCGTGCGCCAGAGCAGGTAGACGATCACCATCATCAGGAGCAGGAAGAAGACCGGCAGCCACGTCTGGGTGACGTCCGGGATCTGCGAGAGCACGTCGCCCACGCGGTCCCAGAACGACGGATCAGCAGGAGGAGAGGCGGGCGCGCGGTCCACGAGGGAAGGATCGGCAGGAACCGGGTCGAGCCTTAGCGGGTGCGGACGGCGACGATCACAGACTCGCTGGGCGAGACCTGAAGCTCGGTTGCGGCGAGGTCGGGATGATCGAGCCAGAAGTCACGCACTGGGTCAGGCCCCGGACGGCCGGGCGTAAGGTCGTCCATCACGATCAGCCCCCTCGGCGCCAGGAGGCGGAGCGTCTCCTCACCGTCGAGCTCGGGCTGCCGCTTCGAGCCGTCGTGGAAGAGCAGGTCGAACGGTGCGTGCGAGCCGAGCACGTCGTGCCAGTCACCGGCGAGCACGTGCACCTGCTCGTCCTCGCGGAAGAGCTCTGCGGCGGCGGCCGCGCGGCCCTCGTCGAGCTCGGCCGTGAAGAACGGCACCGAGGGGTCGAGCGCCGAGACGATCCAAGCCGCGCTGTACCCGACGCCGGATCCGGTCTCGCCGACACGCTCGCGCCCGCGCATCCCGGCGAGCACGTGCAGCAGACGACCGGTCTCCGGCGTGCACGAGTTCTCGAACCCGAGCGACGCCGCGAGGGCGGCCGCGCGGGCGACGAGTGGCGGGGTCACGCTCCTTCGAGGGCGAGGCAGGCGGCGAGTGCCGCGTTCGCGACCTCGAGCTGCTCGGCAGAAGGCTCGTCGGTGCCGACGCGGTGCTGCAGCTCGTGTCCGGGCCGCGCGAGCACGCGGGCGACCGGATGCTCAGGGTTGCGCACCATCCACGAGAAGATCTCCGTCGAAACGGCGAGTGAGCCGAGCGTCGCCACTGCGCGCGCGAGCGGCCGCACGTGCGCGGGCGCCTTCGACGCGAGCACGTTTCCGAGCGTCGCCGTCAGCAGGATCGGGCCGACCAGGTGGGAGCCGCAGCGCTCGTGCTCCTTCGCGCGCGGCTCGTCGTGCTCGTACGTCCCGATCGAAACGTGTTCTGCACCGTGGTACGCCGCGAGCTCCGAGCCCCGAAGCGCGAGCACGGCCGGCGCGAACGAGAGCGCAGCGGAGAGGACCTCCTGCGTCGCGGTCCCGAGTCGCGAACCGCGGACGGCGCGCAGGCCGACAGCGCTGGCGAGCATCGCTGCGATCACCGCCGGCCGCTCGAACGGCAGCTGTGCACTCGGAAGCGCGCGCCGCAGGGACGGGAGCACCGCCATCGCCTCGAGCAGCTTCAGCGGGCCGCGCAGCAACGGGGGTGTCCGTTCGTCGCTGACGAAGCGCTTGCGCTCCGCCGCGACGTCGAGCGTCCCGTCTGGCCGACGAATCGCGCAGGCCCACGAGGTCGGTCCGTGTACGAGCACGCCGTTGGGCAGCGCCATCCCCCCGAGCCGGAGCTTGTCAGCCATCACTCCAGGCTAGCCGCAGAGGTGCTGCGCGGCGTCCCGGTAGAAGTCGACGGCCAGCTCGAGGTCGTCGACCGGGATGCGTTCGTTCGCCGAGTGCACGAGCAGGGCCGACACCTCGGCCGGCATCGTGCGCATCGGGAAGAAGCCGTACGCCACCGTGCCGAACGCCTCGCGCATCCAGTGGCTGTCTGTGAAGCCGGACAGGCACATCGGCGCGAGCCCCGCGCCCGGGTCGCGCTCACGCACCCACGCCTCGAGCGCGTCCCAGAGCGGCGACTCGACGGGCGAGCGCGTGCCGCCCGACGCCTCGATCCAGTCGAGCTCGTACTCGCCGTCGCCGAGGACCGCTCGCACGATCGCCTCCGAGTCGGCCGGCGTCTGCCCGGGCAGGAGCCGCGAGTCGACCGTCACCTCGCACACGTTCGGGATCACGTTGCGCTTCTTCGAGGCTTCGATCATCGTCGGCGCGTACGTCGGCGCGATGAGCGCCTCGAGGAAGAGCCCGAACATCGGGTGCAGCTCGGCCGCACGCGCGACGGCATCTTCGATGGGCGGCACCTCGCCCGTCACTGCCCGGAAGAACGCCTCCGTCTCCGGCGTGTGCTGCGGCGGATGCTTGTACGCACCGATCCGGTCGATCAGCCCCGTCGCCTTGAGCAGCGCGTTGTCGGCGATGCTCGGCATCGAGCCGTGCCCGCTCCGGCCGCGCGTGCGAATCCTGAACGGCGCGCTCATCTTCTCGGCCGTCGAGACGAGGTAGTACGGCTTGCCGCCGAGCTCGACGCGATCGCCGCCGCCCTCGTTCAGCGCGTACTCCGCGCGCACCGCTTCCGGGTGCGTCGTGCAGAGCCACGACAGACCGTAGCCGTCGTTCACCTCCTCGTCCGCGGCCGCGACGAAGATCAGGTCGCCGCGCGGCTCGAAGCCGTCGCGCGCGAGCGACGCGAGCGCGACGGCGTTCGCCGCGACCTCGCCCTTCATGTCGAGTGCGCCGCGCCCCCACACCTCGCCTTCGTGGACGTCGCCCGACCACGGGCTGCGGTCCCACTCCGCCGCGTCAGCGAGCACGGTGTCGGTGTGCGAGAGGAGCGCGAGCCGCGGTCCCTCACCGGTACCGGCGATGCGCGCGACGAGGTTCGCGCGCTCGGGCGTCCGCGCGTAGAGCTCGCACCGCACGCCGTTCGACTCGAGGTACTCGCGCAAGAGCTCTGCGGCCGCAGTCTCGTTGCCGGGCGGATTCACCGTGTCGACGCGAATCAGCTCCTGCAGGAGCTCGGTCACCTCTGCCCGCAACGTCGAGACGGCCATCAGCTGCGGTTCGACCGATCGGTCAGCTCGTTCCGCACGTCCCAGAGCTCTGAGGACTGGTGCACCGTCATGAAGAGCAGCTCGTCGCGGTGCGAGAGCTCGTCGGACGACTTCTGGAGGGCGAGCAGCTCGTCCGTCCGGAGGTACCGCTCGTAGTCGCTGGGGGCTGTCCCCGGGAGGATCGGCTCGGAGAAGTCCTCGACTTCGGGCACGGGTCGCCGGAGCATACTTCGTGTGTGAGCGACCTCTTCTCCGATGCGGCCCGAGAGCGCATCCCCGACGTCGCACCTCTCCCACTCCGCCTGAGGCCGCGCTCGCTCGACGAGTTCGTCGGCCAGGAGCACGTCCTCGGGCCCGGCTCGGCGCTTCGCCTCGCGATCGAGGAGGACCGCGTCCGCTCGACGATCCTCTACGGCCCGCCGGGAAGCGGTAAGACGACGCTCGCCCGGATCGTCGCGAACGCGACGGGCGCCGAGTTCGAAGAGCTCTCCGCCGTCTCGGCGACTGTTGCGCAGGTGCGCGAGGTGATCGCGCAGGCGCGCGAGCGACTCGGCGCGCAGGGCCAGCGGACGATCCTGTTCCTCGACGAGATCCACCGCTTCAACAAGGCGCAGCAGGACGCGCTGCTGCCGGCGGTCGAGGAGGGCGTGATCACGCTGATCGGCGCCACGACCGAGAACCCGTACTTCGAGGTCAACTCCGCGCTCCTTAGTCGGCTCCAACTCTACGAGTTGGAGCCGCACACAACCGAGAATCTTGCGCAGATCGCTCGTCGCGGCGCCTCAGCGCTCGGCATTTCCATCGGAGATGAGCTCGTAGAGCTCGTCTCCGATTTAGCGGGCGGCGACGCCCGAAACGCCCTCTCGATCCTCGAGCTGGCGACGCAGACCGCGCGTGCGGAGGGCGTCGCGCTCGAGCCGAGGCACGTCGAGGACGCCTCGACGAAGCGGCCGCTCGTCTACGACAAGGGCGGCGACCGCCACTACGACACGATCTCCGCGTTCATCAAGTCGATGCGCGGCTCGGACCCCGACGCGACCGTCTACTACCTCGCCGCGATGCTCGAGGCGGGCGAGGACCCGCGCTTCATCGCGCGCCGCATGATCGTGCTCGCGTCCGAAGACGTCGGCAACGCGGATCCGCAGGCGCTCGTCGTCGCGGTCGCCGCCGCGCACGCGCTCGAGCACGTCGGCCTGCCGGAGGCGCGGCTCAACCTCTCGCAGGCCGCGATCTACCTCGCGCGCGCGCCGAAGTCGAACGCGAGCTACGTCGCGATCAAGGAGGCGACCCGGGACGTGCAGGAGCGCGGCAACCTTCGACCGCCGAAGTCGCTCCGCGACGCGCACTACGCAGGCGCGAAGAAGCTCGGCCACGGCAAGGGCTACGTCTACCCGCACGAGGACGAGCGCGGGTTCGACGTCGACTATCTCCCCGACGAGCTGAAGGGCACGACGTACTACCGCCCGAGCGGCCACGGCGAGGAACATGCCGACGAGTGAAGAGGTCGTTCGCGCGTACTTCGGCGCGCTGAACGAACGCGACTACCAAGGAGTGGCGACATCGTTCGCCGACGACTGCGAGTTCGTCAGCGTCGCGAGCGGTGTCCGGTTCACAGGTACGGAGTCGATGCTCCACGGACTGCGCGAGTTCGCCGAGGCGTTCCCCGACTGGACCGTCGAGGTCGCGAACGTCGTCGCCTCCGGCCCCTACGTCGCCACCGAGTGGAAGACGACGGGCACGCACGAGGGGGTGTTCCGCGGAGAGCTTCCGACCGGCATCCGGTTCCGCCGCGAAGGCTGCTCGATCGCCGAGGTCGAGGGCGGGCGGATCGTCCGGTACCGCGACTACTACGACCGCGCCACCTTGCTCGAGCAGCTCGGCCTGACCGACGTTCTCTAGGCTGGAGCCGTCCAGCGACGAGAAGGAGGTCGACGATGGCGGTTGATCATCGCGCGCACACGACGTGGGAAGGCGATCTCGCGAGCGGGTCCGGCGTGTTCACGCTCGGGTCGGGCGTGACGGGCCCACAGCAGGTGACCTGGAAGGCGCGCGCCGAGGACGCGTCCGCGGGGACGAGCCCCGAGGAGCTCATCGCGGCAGCGCACTCGACCTGCTTCTCGATGGCCCTGTCGGGCGGGCTCGCACGCGCGGGGACGCCACCGACGAAGCTCGAGACCGACGTCGTCTCGACGTTCGAGGGCGGCGTGGGAATCACACGGCTGGCCGTGACCGTCCGGGGCGACGTTCCCGGCGTCGACGAGAGCACGTTCCGCGAGGCCGCGGAGCAGGCGAAGGAGAACTGCCCGGTCTCGAAGGCGCTCAAGGGCAACGTCGAGCTCACGCTCGACGCGGCCTTGGCCTAGTCCGAGCCTTGCTCCAGGCGGCGGGCGGCGAACTCGCCGAACTCGCCCATGCCGC
>JBDTVA010000018.1:0-10093 GCA_040007455.1 Actinomycetota bacterium
ACGAGCGGGAGCAGGTCTTCGGTCGTGCCCCAGATCCCCGCCCAGCGGTGCGTGATGCGTGGCGCGCGCCCGAGCAGCTCACGGGCGAGCGTCTCGATCCCTGACTGGACGACGTCGGTCACGGTCTCGTCGTCGGTCCACTCGTCGTCCCCCCCGGCGTCGCGCGACCCGCCGATCACGAGGCGCCGGTCACGCGTCTGGTGCCAATAGTCGAGCCCGTAGCGCGCGTAGTGCGGTCGCGCGAACATGAGCTTCGGCAGCGACTCGGTGACCAGCACCTGACCTCGGGTCGCACGGACGCGGGCGTCGAGCTCGGGCACGAGCCCATGGCCGAGCCCGTCGGTCGCGACGACGACGTGCTCCGCCTCGAGCTCGTCGAGCGAGCCCACGCAACTGTCCTCGCGTAGCTCGGCCCCCGCCTCGGCCGCGCGCCGGGCCAGGCTACGCACCCAGCGGACGGGCTGAATCGACCCGTCGGGCGGATGCAAGAGCGCGGCGGCGAACCGCCCCCGTAGAGGCGGAGCAAGCTCGGGTGCGTCGAGCCACTCGGCCGCGAACCCGTCCGCGACGAGCGCGTCGTATTCCGCGCGCAGCGCCGACCGCTCCGCGTCGTCGACCGCGAGCCGAAGGCTGCCGAGCGCGCGAAACGCGTCGCCTGCGAGCGAGGCGAGCCGCGCCTGCGCCTGCTCCGTCAGTTGCCAGTACGCCCGCGCCGAGTCGTCGCCGAGCTGCTTCCGGGCGGCGTCGTACGCCATCGCGCCGCCGCGCAGCGCGAAGCCGCCGTTTCGGCCGCTCGCACCGCCGGCGATCTCGCGCGCCTCGTGCAGCCGCACGCGGACCCCCGCTTCCGCGAGCGCGAGCGCACACGAGCAGCCGGTGACGCCGCCGCCGACGATCTCGACCTCGGGCACGCCCGTAAGGGCGGTCCTCGGCAACGGCTCCCCCCGCTCCTCGAGCCAGTACGACGCCACACCGCGATCGTAGTCACCGCCCGGTCCGCCGGTAGACGCCGTCGCTCGTCGCGACGATGCCCGCGAGCTCAAGCTCGGAGAGCGCGGCCGCCGCCACGCCGGCGTCGAGGCCAGCGGCTCGCACGAGCTCGTCCGCGCTCGTCGGACTGTCGAGCCGCTCGAGGATCGCGCGAGCCGGTCCGCCGAGATCGACCTCGGCCTCGGCGGGTGCCTCGAGGCCGAACTGCTCGAGCACGTCGCCGGACGAGGTCAGCGGCGTGGCTCCGAGCCGGAGGAGCGCATTCGTTCCCGCGCTCAGCGCAGACGTGATCTCTCCCGGGCAGGCAAAGACCTCACGTCCTTCCTCGAGCGCGAAGTCCGCGGTGATCAGCGCACCGCTTCGCTCACGAGCCTCGACGACAACGGTGGCCTGCGCGAGCCCGGCGACGATTCGGTTCCGGGCCGGGAAGCGCCACGGTGCGGGCTCGACCCCTGGTGCGTACTCGGACACGACGAGCCCGGTGGTGGCGACCCGAGCGGCCAGCTCCGCGTGCGCTGCGGGGTAGTCACGGTCGACGCCGCAGCCGAGCACGGCGACCGTCGTGCCGCCGCCCTCGAGCGCTCCGCGGTGCGCCTCGCCGTCGACTCCGCGTGCGAGCCCACTGACGACCACGAGGCCGACCGCCGCAAGCTCACGCCCGAGCATCCGCGCGACCTGGGCGCCGTACCCCGAGCAAGCACGCGCACCGACGATCGCGACCGCGGGCTTCGCCAGGAGCTCCGGCGGCGCACCGCCACGGAGGAACAGCCCTGACGGCGAGTCGCTGATCGCGCGCAGCAACGTTGGGAACCGGCGATCCGACCGGCCGAGCCAGCGGAGCCCCTGGCGCTCCAGCCCCTCGAGGTACGCACGCGCGTCGAACGTCTTCGAGAAGGCCGCGAAACGCGCCGTGCGCGCTTCGGTCCGCGGGTGGATCCCGCGCTCCGCGGCAAAAGCCGCGAGGGCGAGCTCCTTCACGGGCTCTTCAACTCTTTCGGCACGCGGTACGAGAGCGCCTCCGCCACGTGCGCGGGCTCGACCGCGTCGGCTCCGGCGAGCGCGGCGATCGTCGCCGCGGCGCGGCCGACGCGCGCCCGTCCTCGTCCGGACAGCGGCAGCTGCTCGACCGCCCGGGTCAGGAGCGCATCGGCCTTGTCGTCTCGGGCAGGCTCGCGCTCGGCGAGTCGGGCGCGCGCAGCCGCGACCCGCTCGCGCACAGCCGCGGACGCCTCGCTCTGACCTGCGGCGAGCTCCACGGCGCGCGGCCGTGGCACCACGACCACGAGGTCGAACCGGTCGAGCAGCGCGCGGGAGAGCTTGTTGCCGTACGCAGCAAGCCGCTGAGCGGAGCACGTGCAGGCAACCGCCGGATCTCCCCGCGCGCCGCACGGACAGAGATTCATCGTCCCCACGAGCTGAAACGACGCCGGGTAGAGCGCCGTCCCCTCCGCGCGGGAGACGCTGATCACGCCGTCTTCGAGCGGCTGTCGCAGCGCCTCCAGCGCGGGGCGAACGAACTCGGGCAACTCGTCGAGCAGCAACACGCCATGGTGCGCGAGGCTCGCCTCGCCGGGCCTCGGCCCTCTTCCGCCGCCGACGATCGCGGCGGCCGACGCCGTGTGGTGCGGCGCGCGAAACGGCGGGACCGTGACGAGCGGGTGCTCGACCCGGAGGATTCCCGCGACCGAGTGAATCCGCGTCACCTCGAGCGACGCGGACTCGTCCAGCTGCGGCAGGAGCCCGGGAAGCCGGCGCGCGAGCATCGTCTTCCCAGTGCCTGGTGGGCCGCCGAGCAGGAGGTTGTGGCGTCCGGCCGCAGCGATCTCAAGGGCGCGGCGGGCCCGTTCTTGGCCGTGGACGTCGGCGAGATCCGGCCCGGCGACGGGAGCGACGCCGTTCCGCGGCGGGATGGGCTCCGGCTCGAGTTCGCCACGGAGATAAGCGACCGCTTCCGCCAGGTGCCAGACGGGCACCGGCTCGATCCCCGCAAGCGCGGCCTCGGGCGCCGTCTGCGCGGCGCAGATGATCCGTGGCAGCCTGGCCTGCTTCGCGCCTTCCGCGACCGCGAAGACGCCGGCGACCGGGCGGACCCGTCCGTCGAGGGCGAGTTCGCCGTGGACAGCGTGCCGTTCGAGCTCGGCACGCGGGATCTGGCCCGACGCCGCGAGTATCGCCAGCGCGATCGGGAGGTCGAACCCCGAGCCCTCCTTGCGGAGCGCGGCGGGCGCGAGGTTGACAGTGATCCTGCCTTCCGGCCACTGGCACTCGGCGGAACGGACGCCGCTGCGTACACGCTCCTTCGCCTCCTGGCAGGCGCGGTCGGCGAGCCCGACGATCGTGAACGCGGGCAGCCCGCCTTGGAGGTGCGCCTCGACCTCGACGCGACGTGCTTCGAGGCCGACGAGAGCATGCGTGACTGCGCGCGCGAGCACGTCGCCACGTTAGGTCGCCGCCCGCGCGGCTTTGTGTCAGATCGGTGTCAACTTCGTGCCGACTTGCGCGCGACGAGCACGTCTTCGAAGTATTCGCCCGCTCGCCGTCCGGTGCGTCGGTTTACGTGACGACGAACGCGATGTTCGAGACGCAACCCCGCACGCTCGAAGATCTCCGGGTAGAGATCCCGACGGTCGTTCACGACGACGACCACACGCGCGCCGCGACGCAGCGACGCCGCCGAGCGCTCGAGCACGTGAGCAACGCCTTCCGTGTACTCCGTGATCGCGCGCTTCGTCGCGCCCCGGCCCAGCTCGAACGTCCCGCGGTCTTCGAGGTCGAGCAGCTCGTACGCGTAGCGGTGCTGCTCGTGGTAGTCGATCAAGCCCGGATACGGCGGCGACGTGACCACCCCCGCGTAGGGGCCGCCGAGCTCGAGCTCGCGCGCGTCGCCGTGCAGCACGCTCGCGGTCCGCCCGCGCGCGCGGACCCGGGCAAAGGCATGGACGCGAGCGAGCGTGTCGAGCGCGTAGCGGCGCAGGAAGTGGTCTGCGCGCTGCACGGGACGGCACTCGCGCTTGTGCTTGTGGCACCAGTACGGCTCGGTCTGAGGCGTGCGCGGGAAGTCGAGGTCGAAGTGCGTCGTCAGGCGCGCCGAGCGCGCAGCGCGTGCGAGCACGACCTTGAGGACGTCCGCGTGCTCGTAGTCCGGGATCCACGAACGAAAACCGAGCAGCTGGGCGGCAGCCTCCGGCGCGAACCATCGTCGGACGTAGGCCGGTGTCCCGCGAACCGCCCGCTTCGGCTCGAGCCCATCGAGGCGTGCGCAGGCGTCGCGGAGCTCGTGCTCGAGCGTGAAGAGGTTGTAGCGGTCCGTCTTGACCCGCATCAGCAGCGCGTTGAACGCTGCGATGTCGACGCCGGTCGCGTCGTGGCCGCTCTCGAGCGCCTGCACGAGCGTCGTCCCCGAGCCGGCGAACGGATCGAGCACGCGGCCACCGGGCGCCACGTAGCGCTGGAGGAGCGTCTCGACGAGCTGTGGGATGAACTTGCCCAGGTACGGGTGCAGCCGGTTGACGTGCTTCGTGCGCTCGCGCTCGGGCAGGTCCCGCTCCGACCAGGAGAGCTCGAGGTCGATGCCGTCGTAGAGGGCTGCCTGCGTCTGTGCCACGCCGGGCACGGACTTCGTGGCTCAGAGAGGATCTCCTAGTGGAACCCGACGGAGATCGCCTTCGTCCACCGCGACGACGTCGAACGAGATACGGAGCTCGCGGAGGCTCGGGTTCCGGACGAGCCAGGCCTCGGCGGCCCGGAAGAGCCGCCGCTGCTTCTCCCGGTCGACCATCTCGAGCGCGCTGCCAAACCGCGTTCCCGACTTCGATTTCACCTCGCAGAAGACGAGTCGCCGCCCTCGTCGGACGATCAGGTCGAGCTCGTAGCCGGCGCTCCAGACGTTGACGCCGAGGATGCGATAGCCGCGCAGCCGGTAGTACCGGACCGCGCGGCGCTCAGCCTGTTGCCCCGACCCCCGTCTCGGCACGGTCGGTGTAGCAGAGCGCCTGGAAGGAGCGCCGGTGGATGTGCGACGGCCCGCGCGCGCGAACGGCCGCGGAGTGGCTCGGCGTGATGTAACCCACGTGCGACGAGAACCCGTAGTGCGGAAAGACCGCGTCCATGCGGCGCATCGCGCGGTCGCGCACGACCTTCGCGACGATCGACGCTGCCGCGATCGCCGCGCTCTTCGTATCGCCGTCGACGATCGCGCGATGCGGCGGCGCAGTCGGGCCGAGACGGAACCCGTCGACCACGCACACCACCTCGGCGGGCGGCGCGAGCGCGGCGAGGCACGAGCGCATGCCCGCGAGGTTCGAGCGGTGCAGCCCGTTGCGGTCGATCTCGCGCGCCGAGTACATCCGCACGGCGATCTTGGCCGCGCACCCGACGACGGCGCGAAAAAGCTCCTGCCGCTCCTCCTGGCTCAGCTGCTTCGAGTCGTTCAGGTTCGCGAGCGGCCGAACGCGGTGGTCGCGCAGGCACTCGTAGTCGAGCAGCACACCCGCGACGACGAGCGGCCCCGCCAGCGAGCCCCGGCCGGCCTCGTCGACGCCCGCCACGAAGCGTGCGCCGAGCCGTCGGTCGAAACGGAGGAGGCGCTGGCCGCTGCTCGGAGGCACGCGCCGAGGATAGCCCCGGCCTCAGCCGGAGCGACCCCCTGTGGAAAAGGTCTTACGCCTCGGCCTTGGCGGGTTCAGGCTCGGGCTCGCCCTCTGCGGCGCCCTCAGCCTCACCCGTCGCGATGGCCTCGACCGGCTCGGCCTCCGCCTCCGCGGTGGGTGCCTCCTGCTCGAGGTCCACAGGCTCGGCAGCGGCCAGCGGCGTCCCGATCTCCACGACCCCTCCGGCGCCCGACCGCGGCTGCTGCTTCTCGCGCACGCGGGCCTTCTTGCCCACACGCCCGCGCAGGTAGTAGAGCTTCGCGCGCCGAACGTCGCCGATCGCCATGACCTCGAGCCGCTCGATCTTCGGCGAGTGGAGCGGGAACGTCCGCTCGACGCCGACGCCGAACGACTGCTTGCGCACGGTGAACGTCTCGCGCACGCCTGCGCCCTGGCGCTTGAGCACGATCCCCTCGAACACCTGGACGCGCCGGCGCTGGCCCTCGATCACCTGAAAGTGGACGCGCACGGTGTCACCCGCCTTGAACTGCGGGATCCCGCTGCGCAACTGGGCGCGCTCGATGGAATCGATCACGTTGCTCATAGGAAGGAGGCCGGGAAAAGGCCGAGGCGTAATGTTAGCGGAAGGAAATCCGGTTCGGCGGCCAGTAGGTCGCGAAGACCTTGCCGATCAAATTCCGGCGCGGCACCGTCCCCCAGCGCCGGGAATCACACGACTGGGTGCGGTTGTCGCCCATCACGAAGTAGGCGTCGTCCGGAATCTTCTGCGGCTCGTACGTCTCGAAGTCGCGGCGGCCGGGCGGGATGTAGGGCTCGACGAGCTTCCTCCCGTTGATGAACACCACGCCGTCACGCTGCTCCCAGGTCTCCCCGGGGAGGGCGACGATCCGCTTGACGAACGTGCCCGCGGGCGGGCACTGCTGCTCCGCGCGGGGCGGGGTGTTGAAGACCACGATGTCGCCCCGTTCCGGGTCGGTGAAGTGGTAGATGAACCGGTTCGCGAGCACGCGGTCGGAGAACCGGGCGAGGCAGCCCGGACCGGGCGCGGCGCAGTGCAGCCGCGGCTCCATCGACGAGGTCGGGATCCGGTACGGATTCACGACCCAGGCCTTGATCGCGAGCACGATCGCGACCGCCCCGACGATCGTCACGAACCAGTCGAGCGCGACCGTCCATCCGTGCGGCAGCCCTAGCCGCTCGATCGGGTTCCTCATCCGGGGATGCTCCGAAGCCTGCTCTGCTCGAGCCGCCACTCGTCGACCCTCCGATGGTCGCCCGAGAGCAGCACGTCTGGCACGGTCCAGCCACGGAACTCCGCAGGCCGCGTGTAGTGCGGGTACTCGACCCCGCGCTCCAGCTCCGCAGAGAAGCTCTCGTGCACGTTCGACTCCGCGCTCCCGAGCGCTCCGGGCAGCAAGCGGACGACGGCGTCGACGAGCACCATCGCCGGCAGGTCGCCGTTCGAGAGCACGTACGGGCCGATCGAGATCGCGTCCGACGCGAGATTCGCGACGATCCGCTCGTCGAACCCCTCGAAGCGTGCGGACAGGATCGTCAGCCGTTCCTCACCGGCGAGCTCTTCGACCACCTCCTGCGTCAGCTGCCTCCCGCCCGGCGTCATCGCGACGACCCGGTGGTCCGGTGCGCCGCCGTAGACCGCGTCGAGCGCTGCGGCGACGACGTCGACGCGGAGCACCATGCCTGCGCCGCCGCCGTACGGCTCGTCGTCGACCTGTCGCGCGCTGAGCGGCGACGTGTCCCGGTAGTTGAAGAGCCGCAGGTCGAGGGCGTCACCGAGCACCGCGGCCAGCGGCCGCTGCTCCGTCAGCCAGGCGTACGCATGCGGGACGAGCGTGAAGACGTCGATCTGCACGGGCCGTGAGGTTACTCAGGGTCGGCGAAGCCCCGCGAGACAACGATTCGCCGGCCCTCCAGGTCGATCTCCCGGACGCAGGCTTCGACGAGCGGCAGAAGCGTGCCCGAGTCGAGCTCGAGCACGTCGTTGGCGGCGTAGTTCGCGACGTCTTTGACCTTCCCGAGCGCCCGCCCACCCTCCTCGAGGACGTCGAGCCCGACGAGCTGGAAGACGTAGAACGAGTCCGGCTCGGGAGGCGGCAGCGAGGAGCTCGGCACGCGGAGCTCGGTCCCCCGCTCGACGGGGCGGTCGAGCTTGACAACCAGTCGGCCGCCCGAGCGCTTCGACTCCTCGACGCGCGTCGGCGCATCGCCCGCGACAAGCTCGGCGCCGACGGCGAATCGCGCGGCGTCGTCGCTCGGGTGCTCCACGACAAACGCGCCGCCGATCCCGTGGGGCTTCCCCACACGCCCGACGACGACGTGCTCCTGCAACGCTAGCCGGCGATCTCGAGCAGCACCCGGCGGTTCTCGCGCACCCCACCCGCACGGACGACCGCGCGGAGCGCGCGGGCGATCCGTCCCTGACGGCCGATCACCTTGCCGACGTCGTCGGGAGCGACGTGCAGGTGCAGCACGAGCGCGTCGTCGCGCTCCTCGCGCTCGACGCGCACCGCGTCGGGGTCGTCGACCAGGCTGCGAGCGAGGAACTCGACGAGCTCTGCCACGTCAGACGTTCAGGTTCCTGATCTTCAGAAGACGGGCGACCGTGCCCGAGGGCTGCACACCCTTGCCGAGCCACTCTTTCACCTTCTCCTCGTCGAACTCGATCGTCGACGGGTCGGTCTGCGGGTTGTAGCGCCCGACGATCTCGATGAACTTGCCGTCGCGCGGCGAGCGCGAGTCGGCGACGACGACGCGGTAGATCGGATTCTTCTTCGACCCGACCCGCGCCAACCTCATGCGAGCTGCCATTTCACCTCCGGTTCTTGGAACGTTTCTTTTTCTTGGACTTGCGCGGCACGGCTCGGGCCGGTGCACCGTTGGCGGCGTCCGGCGTGAGGCCCGCGAACTGCGGCAGCTTGCCCTTGCTCATGCCCTTCATCATCTTCTCCATCTGCTTGCGCGCCTCGAGCAGCCGGTTGACCTGCTGCACCGAGGTGCCGCTGCCCTTCGCGATGCGGACCCTGCGCTTGCCGTCGATCACGTGCGGCGTGTTGCGCTCGTGCGGCGTCATCGAAAGCACGATCGCCTCGACCTTCTTCAGCTCGCGCTCGTCGATGTCGACGTCCTTCAGCTGAGCGCCGAGCCCCGGAATCAGCTTCAGGACGCCCTGCAGCGGCCCCATCCTGCGCAACATGCGCTGCGCCGAGAGGAAGTCGTCGAACGTGAACTTCCCCTTGCGGATCCGGTCCTCCATCGCCTGCTGCTCGTCTTCCTCGAACGCCTGCTCCGCCTTCTCGACGAGCGAGAGCACGTCACCCATGCCGAGGATCCGCGACGCCATCCGGTCGGGGTGGAAGTACTCGATCTGGTCGAGCTTCTCGCCGACGGACACGAGCTTGATCGGGCGGCCGGTGACCGCTTTGACCGAGAGCGCGGCGCCGCCGCGCGCGTCTCCGTCGAGCTTCGTCAGGATGACGCCGTCGAACGCGACACGCTCCTGGAAGCTCTGCGCGACGCGCACCGCCTCCTGGCCCGTCATCGCATCGAGCACGAGCAGGACGTTGTGCGGGCGTGCCTCCTTGCGCACGCGCGCGAGCTCGTCCATCAGGTCCTCGTCGATGTGCAGGCGACCGGCGGTGTCGAGGATGATCGTGTCGCGCCCGTCCGCCTGAGCGCGCGCGAGGCCGTCGCGGACCGCGGCGACCGGGTCGCTGCGCTCGTCGCTGTACACCGGCACCTGGATCTGCCGCCCGAGCTGCTCGAGCTGCTCGATCGCGGCGGGGCGTTGCAGGTCGGCTGCGACGAGCGCCGGCTGCTTGCCGTCCTTGCGGAGGAGCAGCGCGAGCTTCGCGGCGGCCGTCGTCTTGCCGGAGCCCTGCAGCCCGGCGAGCAGGATCACGGTCGGCTGCTTGGACGTGTAGACGAGGCGCGAGTCGCCTGTGCCCATCAGCGCGGTCAGCTCGTCGTGGACGATCTTGACGACCTGCTGGCCCGGCGTGACCGACTTGACCACGTCCTGGCCCATCGCGCGCTCGCGGACGCGGGCCGTGAAGTCCTTCACGACCTCGAGGTTCACGTCGGCTTCGAGCAGCGCAAGGCGGATCTCGCGCATCGCGCGGGAAATCGACTCCTCGTCGAGTGTCCCGCGCTTCCTGAGATCGCCGAGTGCGCCCTGAAGGCGGTCGGAGAGCGTGTCGAACACGGCGGCAGAAGTGTACTGGCGCCCTTACGATCCCCCCGGCTACACCCAGGAAAGGAGCGGCATGGCCCAGGTTGCGAAGGTGGTCACGATCATCGGCTCGTCGCCCGAGAGCTTCGCCAAGGCGGCCGACGTGGCCGTTCAGGAGGCGGCGAAGACCCTGCGCGGGATCACGGGCGCGCAGGTCGTCTCGATGAGCGCCGAGGTCGAGGGCGATCGGATCACCCAGTACCGCACGACGGTGAACATCGCGTTCGCGATCGAACACTCGTAG
>JBDTVA010000019.1:0-10035 GCA_040007455.1 Actinomycetota bacterium
TCGATCCACGTGTCGATGATCGGCCACGCGTCGTGCGGGCCCGGCCCCGCCTCGGGGTGGAACTGCACTGAGCGCGCGCGGAGGTCGGGGAAGTCGAAGCCTTCGACCGTGCCGTCGTACAGCGAGACGTGCGTCGCCTCCTTGTCGTCGGAAGGCGCGACTGCGAAGCCGTGGTTCTGGCTCGTGACGAGCACCTTGCCGGTCGCCCGCTCGAGCACCGGGTGGTTCGCGCCGCGGTGGCCGAAGCGGAGCTTGTACGTCTCGTGGCCGGTCGCGAGCCCGAGCAGCTGGTGGCCGAGGCAGATCCCGAGCACCGGCACGCGTCCGAGCAGCTCGCGGAGCACGGCGACCTCGTCCACGAGCGGCTCCGGGTCGCCGGGCCCGTTCGTCAGCATCACTCCGTCGAACTGCGCGAGCTCGTCTGCCGACACGTCGTGCGGGAAGACCGTGACAGCGGCGCCCGCTCCGGCGAGCCGGCGCAGAATCGAGCGTTTGCAGCCGTAGTCGACGACCGCGACGCGCGCGCGTCCGTACTCGGAGTAGACGTAAGGCTCGTGCGTGGAGACATCGTGGACGAGCGCGCGCCCGGCCATCGACGGCTGCTCGTCGATCGCGCGCTGGACCTCGTCGAGCGACGCGTCGCCGGAGATCACGGCCGCCCGCATCGCGCCCGCCTCGCGGAGCTTCAGGACGAGGCTCCGCGTGTCGAGCCCCGAGAGCGCGACGATCCCGCGCTCGTGCAGCCAGTCGGTCCACGCGGGCCCACGCGCCTCGCGCATCAGGACTGCGCGCGCGTGCGGTCGCTTCGACTCGGACCGTCCCTCGGCGACGCCGTAGTTCCCGATCATCGGCGCCGTGAAGCAGACGAGTTGCTCCGCGTAGCTCGGGTCGGTCACGACCTCCTGGTAGCCCGTCATCGCGGTCGTGAAGACGGCTTCCCCGAACGCGAAGCCCTCAGCGGCCACCGACTCGCCGCGGAAGACCGTTCCGTCCTCGAGCGAGAGAAAGCCCGTCATCCCTCGAACACCATCCGTCCGTCGGCCACGGTCGCGCGCACCTTTCCACGCAACGTCTCGCCGAGGAGCCACGAGTTCTTCGAGCGGGAGCGGAAGCCGGCCTCCTCGACGCGCCAGCTCGCGTTCAGGTCGAGCAGCACGAGGTTCGCGCGGGCCCCGACCGCGATCGCAGGCTCGGGGAGCCCGTACGTGCGGGCGGCTCCGGCCGACATGCGCTCGAGGATCGTCTCGAGCGGGAGCACACCCGGCTCGACGAGGTGCGTGTAGAGCGCGCTGAACGCCGTCTCGAGCCCCGTGACCCCGAAGGGCGCCGCCTCGAACGGCACCTCTTTCTCATGGCGCGCGTGCGGGGCGTGGTCAGTCGCGACGCAACCGACGGTTCCGTCGCGTAGACCCTGGATCAGTGCCTGCCGATCACCCTCGCTCCGAAGCGGTGGGTTCATCTTGAAGTTGGAGTCCAATGTGCGAACCGCGTCGTCGGTCAAGCAGAGGTGATGCGGCGTCACCTCCCCAGTCGCGGCCAAGCCGAAGGCTTGGGCGCGATAGAGCGCCGCGACGGATTCTCGCGCGGAGAGGTGAAGAAGGTGCAAAGGCCGCTCCTCGTAGGCGGCGAGCGAGAGGTCGCGCTCGACCATCAGCGACTCGGCGATCGAGGGATAGCCCCCGAAGCCGAGCTCGGCGGAGACCGCCCCTTCGTGCACGTGCCCGCCTCGTGAGAGCGTCGGCTCCTCGCAGTGCAGCGCGAGCTTCAGGCCGGTGACGGTGCCGTACTGGAGCGCGCGACGCATCAGTCCCGGAGCGGTCACCGGTCGGCCGTCGTCCGAGAACGCGACCGCGCCCGCGTCGGCGAGCTCCGCCATCTCGGTCAGCTCGCCGCCGGCCTGGCCTTTCGTGATCGCGGCGAGGAAGCCGACCGGAACCTCGGCCTCGCGCCGGGCGTCCTCGAAGAGCGCGCCGAGCACGGCTGCCGAATCAGTGACCGGCTCGGTGTTCGGCATCGCCAGGATGACGCAGTAGCCGCCCGCGGCTGCCGCGGCGGTACCCGTGGCGATCGTCTCCTCGTCCTCGCGGCCCGGGACCCGCAGGTGCACGTGCGGGTCGACGAACGCGGGTGCCAGCACGAGACCGGTGCCGTCGACCACGCGGTGGCCGTTCCGTTCCAGCGAGGTGCCGAGCTGCGCGATCACACCGTCGTCGATCCGAACGTCGATCTGCGCGTCGACGCCGTGCACCGGGTCGAGCACGCGGGCGCCGGTGACGATCAGGTTCTCCGCGGGTGCGTCTTTGCGGACGAGCATCACGCGACCTCGTGGATCTCGGCGGCGGTCTGAACCGCGACCGGGCCGTGGGTGAGCAGGTCGTAGAGGACGGCCATCCGCGTGACGAGCCCGGCGCGCACCTGCGTCTCGATCAGCGCGTCCGCCATGTCCGCGACGACCGGGTCGATCTCGACCCCGCGGTTCATCGGGCCGGGGTGCATCACCTTCTGGCCTGGACGCAGGCGTTCAGGCGTTACGCCCCAGCGCGCCGCGTACTCGCGCAGCGACGGGACGTAGTTCGCGCCCTCGAGCATCCGCTCGCGCTGCATGCGCAGGACGTAGACGACGTCGGCCGCCTTGATCGCGTCGATGTCGATCGTCGTCTCGCAGCCGAGCGCCTCGATCCCGCGCGGGATCAGCGACGGTGGCCCGACGAGCGTGACGCGGGCGCCCATCATGGTCAGCGCCTGGATGTTCGAGCGGGCAACGCGGGAGTGGAGCACGTCGCCGACGATCGCCACGTGCAGCCCGTCGACGCGACCGAACTCCTCGTGCAGCGTGTAGAGGTCGAGCAGGGCCTGCGTCGGGTGCTGGTGCTTCCCGTCGCCCGCGTTCACGACGTGCGCGCCCGTCCAGCGCGCGACGAGCTGCGGCGCGCCGATCTCGGCGTGGCGGATCACGATCACGTCCGGGTCGTAGGCGCCGAGCGTGATCGCGGTGTCTTTCAGCGACTCGCCCTTGTCGACCGAGGACCCGCTTGCTTTGAACGACATGGTGTCTGCGGAGAGGCGTTTGGCCGCAAGCTCGAAGCTCGAGCTCGTTCGCGTGGACGACTCGAAGAAGAGGTTCAGGACGAGCCGGCCGCGCAACGTGGGCAGCTTCTTCATCTCCCGCTCGAGCGAGCGCTCGAAGCTCCGCGCCGTCCCGAGCAGCCGCTCGACGTCGTCGCTGGTGAGGTCCGCGATCGAGAGCAGGTGCCGCCGGGGCGGCGGCTTCGGGGGGAGGAAGTCCTCCCGCATCACTTTCAGCTCAGTCAAGGGGTTCTTCCTCCTCTTCGGGCGTGGGCACAAGCAGGACGCGGTCGACCTCGTCAACCTCGAGGAGCTGCACCTGGATGCGCTCGCCGCGGGAGGTCGGAAGGTTCTTGCCGACGTAGTCGGGGCGGATCGGGAGCTCGCGGTGGCCGCGGTCGACGAGACAGGCGAGCTGGACGCGCTCGGGGCGGCCGTAGTCGAACAGCGCCTCGATCGCGGCGCGGATCGTGCGGCCCGTGTAGAGGACGTCGTCGACGAGCACGCAGGTCATCCCCTCCAGCGGGAAGTCGAGCGTCGTCGCCCGCACGAGCGGCTGCGCGTGCAGCGGCGCCTCGCCGCCTCGCACCTGGACGTCGTCGCGGTAGAAGGTGATGTCGAGCGAGCCGAGCTCCACCTCTTCGTCCGTGCGCTCGGCGATCAGTCGGCGCAGACGTTGTGCGAGCGGGACGCCCCGCGTGTGGATGCCGACGAGCGCGAGCCGGTCGAGCTCCGGGTTCGCCTCGATCAGCTCGTGCGCGATGCGGGTGAGCGTGCGCGAGATCGCCTCGGCGTCGAGCAGAACCCTCTCGGTCGAGACGCGTGCAGCGGCCATCCTGGCAACTCCTTTCCGGCCTCGCTGGACCGGGTTAAAGGGGTCGGTGTCCGCGTGAACCTATCCGACCCGCCGGACGGACGGGGGCTGAACGTCGGGTGAACGACAAATCCCCCTTTCGGTGCCAACCGCCGCCGCGCGAAATCGTCTGAACGTTCACTGTGGCGCGCTGGGGATTCGATCTGTCGGAGCCGCACCGCCGGGTACCCGAGCCGCGCTACGTCCAGAGCGTCCGGCCGGCGAAGAAGAAGCCGCCACGCCGGTTGACGCTCAGGCTCTCCCCGAGAGAGCGCCGGGCCGCCTGAATCGCCCCCCGCGGCCGACGAACCACGCATGATTGGCGGCCGTGAGGCGGGTTCCGGCCTGGGGGGTCTTGGCCGCGCTGGTCGCGGTCTCGACGATCGTGCGGGCGCTGGCGGGCCTGCGCGTCCCCACACCGTGGATCGCTGCCGACGAGATGATCTACGCGGAGCTCGGCCGAAGCCTCTGGGAGTCCGGCCATCTCGACATCCTCGGGCAGGACGCAGCCTTCTACAGCCTCGTCCACCCCGCGCTGATCGGGCTGCCGCTCGCGCTCTTCGACACGGCGGTCGGCTACGACATCGCCCGCGTGCTCCAGGCCTTCGTGATGTCGCTCGCCGCCGTGCCGGTGTTCGCCTGGGGCCGGCGGCTAATGTCGGAGCGTTGGGCGCTCGCCGCCGCCGCGCTCACGCTCTGCCTCCCGGGGCTTGCGTACTCGGGGCTGCTGATGAGCGAGACGGTTTTCTACCCCATTGTCGCGCTGGCGGCCTGGCTCGCGGCGCGCGCGCTCACCGAGCCGACGCCGCGGTCGCAGGCGCTGCTCGTCGCCGTCGTCGTGCTCGCGGTCCTGACGCGGCTCCAGGGGGTCGTGCTCGTGCCCGCTTTCGTGCTCGCGGTCGCGATCTACGCAGCTGCGGGACGGACGATGACGCCGTTCGTCCGCCTGTGGCCGTCGCTCGCCGCGCTCGCCGTAGTCGGCGTCGGTGTGGTCTCGATCGGGTTCGGCGCGTACGAGCCCGCGGGAAGCGCCCAGTACGCCGTCGGCGACGCGCTGCGCTTCGGCGTGTACCACGCCGCCGACCTCCTGCTGCTCGTCGGCATCGTGCCGGCCTGCGCTGTCGCCGCGCTGGCGCTCGCACGTCCTGATTCGCCCGAGGTCCGCGCGTACCTCGCCGTCACGCTCGCCTTCGCCGCCGGCTTCGTCGCCGAGGTTGGGCTCTTCGCGTCCCGCTACGTCGGGCGCCTCGCGGAGCGCGACCTGCTCGGGCTCGCGCCGCTGTTCTTCCTCGGCCTCTGCCTCTGGATCGACCGCGGCGCACCGAGGCGGCGCGCCTCGTCGTACGTCGTCGCGTTCGCGGCTGCCGCGCTCGTGCTCGCGCTCCCGCTCGGCCGCCTCGTCCACGAGGCTGCGCTCCCCGACGCGTTCACGCTGATCCCCGTGTGGCAGCTCGGGAGCTACGACGTCGTCGTCTGGACGTTCGCGGCCGTCGCGGTGCTCGCGTTCGCGTTGCTGCCACGGCGCTTCCTCGTCGCGATTCCGGTCGCGCTCGCGCTCCTCTTCGCCGTCATCTCGATCTCCGTCTCGCGCTACGTCGCGAAGGAGGCGTCGCTGCTGCAGACCGCCTTCTTCGGCGAATCCGATCCAGAGTGGGTCGACGCAACAGCGCAAGGCGACGTCGCCTACTTCTACGACGGCGAGCCCTACTGGAACGCGGTCTGGTCGTACGTCTTCTGGAACCGGAAGATCAATCGGGTGTACGTACTCGCGAAGGCGCCGCGCGTGCCCGGCCCAATGCCGCAGCGCCGGGTCGACCCGTTTCCGCTCGGGGAGCTCGGAGGCGACGACTCGCCCACATGGGTCGTCGGCGCCACGCCGACCTTCACGTTCCCCGGCGAGGCGGTCGCGACCGTCTCACAGGTCGGCCTGGGTCAGAACGGCCTCACGCTGTGGCGAAGCGAGCGCCCGCTTCGGCTCCAGACCGCCCGCGAGGGCGTGCAGGGCAGCGGCGACATCTACGGGCCTGCGTCGATGATCGCGTACGGGTGTCGCGGCGGGACGTTCGAGCTCACCCTGATCGCGAAGGGCTCCCCGGTCACCGTTCGGCTCGACAGCGGCCAGTCGCCACAGGAGCAGACGATCCCTGCCGAGGGGATCTGGCGTCCGTCCGTGCCGGCGGTCGAGCGCGACGGCGTCTGCAGGCTCGGAATCACGCCCAGCGGCATCGTCGGCTCGACGCGGTTCGAGTACGTCCCGGGTTAGCTGCGGGACTGGACTGCGCGCGCGAGGTCGGCCAGCGAGATCACGCCGGATACCTGCCCGTCGTCGACGACGAGCCCGCGGTCGAGCGAGCCGCTGAGCGCGCGCAGCGCGTGCTCGAGCGGTTCGTCGCCCGAGAGCACCGGCACGACGGCGAGCGGGAGCATCCGCTCGCCGGCCGTGCGAGCGTCCCACTCGCCGCGCGGCACGTCGGCGATCACGCGAAACGGGAGCAGCCCGACCGCGCTGCCGCCTTCGACGACGGGGTACGCGTCCTGCCTGTCGGTCCAGACGACACCGTCCATCAGTTGGGCGATCGTCTGCCCGGGAGAGACGGTTTTTGGCGACGGAACCATCAGATCACGCACGCGCAGGCCGGCGAACGCGCGGTACACCTGCGCGTAGCGAGCCTCGTCGGTGGCAGCGCCGAACAGGAACCAGCCGAGGACGGCGAGCCAGAGACCGTTCGTCGCGAGCCCCGAGAAGAAGAACAGCGCCACCCCGCCGGCGATCATGAGCGCGCCGAATGCGCGGCCGATCGACGCCGCGATCCGCGTTGCCCACGCGAAGTCGCTGCGCGCGGCCCACAGCGCCGAGCGGAGCACCCGCCCGCCGTCGAGCGGCAGGGCCGGCAGGAGGTTGAAGACGAGGAGCGCGAGGTTGATGTAACCGAGCCACGCGGCGATCCCGTCGAGCGCTTCGATCCCGGTGATCGCGAAGGCGAGACCGACGAAGCCGGCGCCGAGGACGAGCGAGACGAGCGGCCCCGCAACTGCGATTCGGAACTCCGCCCCCGCTGAGGGGAACATCCCGCGAAACTGCGCGACGCCGCCGAAGAGCCAGAGCGTGATTCCGTCGATCTCCATCCCTTCGCGTCTCGCCTGGAACGCGTGGCCGAGCTCGTGCATGAGAAGCGAGGTGAAGAACAGGACAGCCGCGACGACCGCCATCACGACATATGTGGCGTCGCCCAGGCCCGGGTTCTGGTCGGGGAAGACCGCGGTCGCGAGCGACCACGTGATGAGACCGAAGACGACGAGCCAGCTCCAGTGGATGCCGATGCGGATCCCGGCGATCCGGCCGAGCGTGATGCTCGAGGTCATCACGCGCTTCCGACCGCGACGAGCCAGCGCAGTTCGAGCTCGACGGTCTCGGGGAGCGTTCGCTCCGCCTCTGCGAGCCCGCGCTCGATCTCGTCCTCGTCGATCAGCTCGAACGTGGAGATGTGCCGCTCGCGCATTCGGACCAGCGCGTCATCGCGCGAGAGCGTCGCGTGCTGGTCCAATCGGAGCGTCTCAACGCCGGCGAAGCCGGCCTCGCCCAGCTCGGCGACGACCTGCGCCTCGGTCGGGAAGCGCGCGCGATCGATGCGCTCGAGCGACGGCAGATAGCGGTTGAGCCAGTGCGCACCGAAATGCGACTCGTGAAAGCTCACGACCGCGACGCGGCCGTCGGCGCGGAGGACGCGACGCGCCTCCGCGAGCGCGGCGGGACGATCGACGAGATGGAGCACCAGCCACAGCACTGCGCGCTCGAACCACGCGTCCTTGAACGGGAGCGATTCCGCTTGCGCCTGCTTGAACGCGACGCCCTGGACCTTGTCTTTCGCGACGGCGAGCATCGCCTGCGACGCGTCGACGCCCCAGACCTTTGCGTACGCGCGTTCGACGAGCGCGATGCTCAGCCGACCCGTGCCGCAGCCGACGTCGAGCACGCGACGGCCGCGCAGGTCCGCTGCGCGCTCGACGAGCTCGTAGACCTCCCACCAGTTCTCGTCGACGGGCCGGACCGCGTCATAGCGTTCGGCGAGCCGCCCGAAGTGGGCGTTAGACGCCGGTGCCGGGCTCATCGGCGACCGCCACCTGAACCATGCTCGTCATCTGGTCTCCTCGACGGTCGTGACCGGCTCCGGAGGGGCCGAGTCTACGCGCCGCCCCGATGCCCCTCCCTTGACGAGCCGCGGCGAACCGCGCTCAGCGAACGGAACCTCGATGACGTCGAAGTCGCGGGGCACGACGGTCTCGGGGAAGATCGCGCGCGCTTCCTCGGCGATCTCCGGGCCGAAGTACCGGCTCGAGAGGTGCGTCAGCGCGAGGAGGACGACGTCGGCCTCGCGCGCGGCCTCGGCGGCCTGGGCGGCGGTCGAGTGCAGCGTCTCCTCGGCCCGTTCCCGCTCCTCCTCCGTGAACGTCGCCTCGTGCACGAGCACGTCCGCCCCGTGCGCCGCCTCCACGACGCTCGCGGCGGGAGCCGTGTCGCCCGCGAGCACGACCTTGCGTCCGGGCCGCGCCTCGCCGACCACGGAGTCCGGCGCGATCACCCGCCCGTCGGGAAGCGTGACGGTCTCGCCGCGCTGGAGCGAGCCGCGTTCCGGCCCGCTCGGGATCCCGAGCCCCTCTGCGGCGTCCGGGTCGAAGCGCCCCGGCCGAGGCTCCTCGACGAGCGCGTAGCCAACCGCGTTGCGACCGTGGTTCGGAGCGAAGGCCTCGATCCGGTACTCGTCGCGCGCGAGCACATCGCCGGGCCGGAGCGTGACGAGCTCGTAGGGATAGGTGAGCCGCCCGAACACGCGCCGCAGGTCGCCGAACAGGTCGGAGAGGCCGGGAGGTCCATAGATCGTGATCGGCAGCTCGCGCCCGCGGAGCGCAAAGGTCTTCAGCATCCCCGGGAGCCCCAAGAAGTGGTCGGCGTGGAAGTGCGTGAGGAAGATCTCGCGGAGCTCGACAAGCCCGACGGATGAGCGGAGCATCTGCCGCTGCGTCCCCTCCGCGCAGTCGAAGAGCAGGCGCTCGCCGCCGCGGCGCACGAGCAGCGCGCTCGGCGCGCGGTGGGCCGTCGGCATCGAGCCGGACGTGCCGAAGAAGACGATGTCGAGATCCACTAGCCCTCGAAAATGCCGCTGCGCATTTTCGAGAGGTTACGGCTACGGGAGCACGATGCGCGCGCCGGCCACCAGGGGCCGACCGGTGAGACCGTTCCGCTGCTCGATCTTCCAGACCCCGCCGCGCGGATCGCCGCCGTAGCGGCTGCTCGCGATCGACCAGAGCGTGTCACCCGGCTTCACGGTGTAGATCCGGTCGGGGCCGGCGGCGGAGGACGCGCGGGCCACCACCGCCCAGGCGAGGGTCACGACGAGCACCAGCACGAGGATCCGAGCGAACATGTGTTCGGAGCGTAGCGAACACCTGTTCGTATGTCAAGGCGGGAACTCTCATAGCAGGGTTGCTATGCTCAGGCCATTGAGATGGAAGCGATCGTTGTCACGCTGTTGATCGGGTTCCCGGTCGCCGGAGCCATCCTGCGGCGCTGGACCGCCCTCGCCCTGCCGCTCGTCGGCTGGCCACTCTTCTACCTGGGCCTCGACCAAGGCTGGTGGGGCTACGGCCTCGGGGACGGTTGGCAGGACTCCGCCGTTGCGCTGACGCTCGTCGGAGTCGTCACGACCGCGCTCCTCGTGGGACTCGCTCGCCGGTTCAAGCCGCGCCGAAGCGGCGGGCTCGCACACGTCGCGTAACGCCTAGCGAAGGACGGTCTTGCGTTCCGGGTTCATCGCGGCCGAGAGCGTGATGACGGGCCGCCCCGCCGCCCGGATCCTCAGCGGCCGGTAGGCGCGGAGCTTGAAGGCCCGGCCGCCGAGCCTGACGACGGCGTCCTCCTCGGCGGTCACGACGACGACCCCCGGGGTCCGCCTCACCTTCGCCCCGATCACCGACTCGGTGTGCTGCCAGTACGCCTGCTTCGAGCGGCAGCCGGCCGCGAGCGCCGTCCGGACCGTCGCCCAGGACGGCCGGCGGCTCTTGTCGGCGCGGACAAGGCCTGCCTGCCAGCGGTCGAGGTTGGCTTCGTCGATCAGCCC